>CALKWL010000375.1 GCA_938004235.1 uncultured Gammaproteobacteria bacterium | reverse complement strand
CAAGCCGTGAACGCAGCGCCTACGGCAAGGCCGCCCCGACGCGACATCCATGTCGCGACGGGGCTAAATGCGCCATCCATGGCATGTTTACCTAGCCTTCAGCACTGCGTTCACGGCGACCCCACACGGGGGGATGAAATCCGAAATCCAAATCCGTGTCGCGCCGTCAATGGCGCTTTTACCCGGCCTCCACAGGCCAGTTCACGGCGGCATCAAAAGGGGCTTGAAAACCCGAAACCCAAATCCGTGCCTTTGGCGAAGCCTGAAACTCCTCAGCAACGATAAAAAACTCTCAACGACGCATTTGCGTCGCCATCTCATCGACGGAGTGACCCGCGAGTGCACGGCTCACGGCTTGATTCATGCGGCGTTGAATAAACGGTAACGCGGCATTTTCCATATGTTCAACAGCTTCGTGAATCGCGGACGCATCTTCGGCCTGTATGGCCTGGGCAAGCAGGCGGCGTGCATCTTCGAGAATAGGGCGATCAATGGCGGTCAACAGGTCGGCATCGCTCGTCATGGCGCTATCCAGCGCCTCCAGGCTGCGCGCACCTTCGACGCGGGCTTCGCGCAGGCGGCGAGCCTGGACGTCGTCGCTGGCGTGGTCAAAGGCGCTGCGCAGCATCTGTTCCACGCTTTCTTCACTTAAGCCGTAGGAAGGTTTGACCTGGATTTCGCTGTGCACACCCGTGGTTTTTTCCTGCGCGCTGACCGTGAGCAAACCGTCGGCATCAATCTGGAAGGTGACGCGAATCCGCGCCGCGCCTGCGACCATGGGCGGAATGCCGCGCAAGGTGAAACGCGCCAGACTGCGGTTGTGCTCCACGCTGTCGCGCTCGCCCTGCACCACATGCAGGCTCATGGCGGTTTGCCCGTCCTTGAATGTGGTGAATTCCTGCGCACGCGCCACGGGCAGGGTGGTGTTGCGTGGAATCAGGGTTTCGACCAGGCCGCCCATGGTTTCCAGTCCGAGCGAGAGCGGGGTGACATCCAGCAGCAGCATTTCATCGGCGGGCTTGTTGCCGGCAAGCACATCGGCCTGCAAGGCGGCGCCCAAGGCCACAACCTTGTCCGGGTCAATATCGGTAAGAACCTCGCGCTCGAAGAAAGCGCTGACGCGTTCACGCACGCGCGGTACGCGGGTAGCGCCGCCGACCATGACGATTTCTTTGATGTCATGAGCCTGTACGCCTGCATCCTTGAGCGCCTGGGCGCAGGCGGCGAGGGTGCGCGCGATCAGCGGGTCGGCCAGGGCGTTGAATTCACTGCATGTCATGCAGCCTGCCCATACGGTTTCTCCGCGTAGATCCAGACGCGCGCAGGTTTGTTCCTTGCCGGTCAGGGCCTCCTTGATGGCGCAGGCCGTGCGGCTTACATGGCGTTGCTCGCCAGCGTCCAGCGGCTTGCCCGCACGACAATCCAGCCCCGCGCGCTCCATAAGCCACAAGGCTACGGCGTGGTCGAAGTCGTCGCCGCCAAGCTGGGTGTCGCCTCCGGTGGCGATGACCTCAAAGACTCCCTGGCGCAGGCGCAGGATGGAAATATCGAACGTGCCGCCGCCGAGGTCGTACACGGCAATCAGCCCTTCGGTTTGCGTGTCCAGGCCATAGGCTAGGGCGGCAGCGGTCGGTTCGTTAAGCAGACGCAACACATGCAGCCCGGCCAAGCGCGCCGCATCTCGCGTTGCCTGGCGCTGCGCGTCATCAAAATAGGCGGGAACGGTAATTACTGCGCCG
Source organism: uncultured Gammaproteobacteria bacterium (assembly GCA_938004235.1). Classification (GTDB taxonomy): domain Bacteria; phylum Pseudomonadota; class Gammaproteobacteria; order Halothiobacillales; family Halothiobacillaceae; genus Thiofaba. The sequence goes on along the minus strand of CALKWL010000375.1, from coordinate 4,344 downwards.
ACCAATTCGCCGCCCAGACGCTCTTCAGCACGCGCTTTGAGCGGTTTGAGGATTTCTGCTGAAACCTCCACCGCAGTCATCCAGCCGCGTGGGGTCTCCATGCGCGGAACGCTGCGCTCGGCAGGGTCGAAGCGGTAGGGCAGGGCGGGTTTCATCTGCTGAGCCTCGTCCAGATCGCGCCCTAACAGGCGTTTGATGGAAATGAACGTGTGTTCGGGAGCCGCAGCGGCGCGCTCTTTGGCCGCACTTCCAACCTCGATGCCGTCCGTCGAAATGTGTACGACAGACGGCAGGAGCAGTGCGCCTTGCGCATCCGCAATGCACTCGGCTACGCCGTTGATGACGCTGGCGACCAGTGAATTGGTGGTGCCAAGATCAATGCCGACAGCGAGACGGCGCGCGTGAGGGGCGGGGCTGGCGCCGGGTTCGGCAATTTGCATCAGAATCATGAAACGAACTCTTGGGTTGGCGGGCACGTCCACTTCATAGCGGGCTCTATGGGCGAGGCGCACGGACGAAAAGCGACCCAACGGCGTCCGCCAGGGCTCGCGTAGGCCGTCAGGCCGTCTAATAGACTATCCGGGATTATGGGCATGCCCTTGATCCATCTGTTGCAGAAAACGTTGTAAAAACTGAAGACGCTGCAAACCGCGCTGAATACGCTGGACATCCTCAAAATCGGCGCTAAGCAGGTCGCGCCAGATTTGTGACCACAGAAGATTCACCTGGTTGCGCAAGGCCTCGCGGGAGAGCGGGTCGCGCGCATCATCCAGCGCTTCGCGCAGCTCCATCTGCTGGTTAAGAAACGCCGCGTCTTGCAGGGTCTGCGCTTCGTCCAAGCTTACGCCGTGGAGCGCAAAATAGTGCTGTGCACGCAGGATGGGGGCGGACAGGGTGGCATACGCCGCATTAATGTCGGCAGCGCGTTGCACCGCCAGACGACGCTCCAGAGCGCTGCCCTGACTGAAACGGTCGGGATGGAATTGGGTGCGCAGTCGCTGGAAGCGGCTTTGCAGCTCGGCTTCGTCGAGTTCGAGTGCGGGCTCGAAGCCTAAAAGCGTGAATGCACTGGTTACCAAGGCGTAATCCGTAGTGCTCACACTGTAAAGCTCTCGCCGCACCCGCAAGCGTCCTTGACGTTGGGGTTGTTGAACTTGAGGCCAAGATTCAGCCCTTCGCGCACGAGATCCAGCTCGGAGCCGTCCAGGTGCAACAGGCCTTTGGGGTCGGTGACCACAGTCACGCCGCAGCTCTCGAAAACAAGATCTTCCGGGCGGATTTCATCGGCATACTCAAGGACATAGGACAGTCCTGAACAGCCCGAGGTTTTAACGCCGACGCGCAGACCAATGCCTTTGCCGCGGCGGGCGAGGTAGTTGCGGACATAGTCGGCGGCTTTTTCGGTCAGGGTGATGCTCATGACGGCGGTCTTATGATTTGGCGTGAAGTGGGGCAGGGCTGTGCTCGTGTCCGTAGCCTGGCAGATGACCGAAGCGTACGATCTGATCCTGCCGTTCGGCAATCGCCAGGACGTCCTGACGCTCCATCAAGCTTTCCAGTGTGATCTTCGAGAGGAAGGCGTGGATCTGTGCGGTCAGATCTGACCATAAGTCATGCGTGAGGCATTTACTGCTGTCATGGCAATCACCCTTGCCTTCGCAGCGACGCACGTCCAGCGACTCGTCCACTGCCATGATGACTTCGGCGACATTGATCTGCGCCGCCGGGCGCCCCAAGCTGTAGCCGCCGCCTGGGCCGCGCGTGCTCGATACCAGCTTGCTGCGGCGCAGCTGCGCAAAAAGCTGCTCAAGATAGGAGAGAGAAATGCCTTGGCGCTCGGCGATTTCAGCCAGGGTAATCGGCCCATGCCCTTGGTGCAGGGCGAGGTCAAGAATTGCAGTCACCGCATAACGGCCTTTAGTGGTCAGGCGCATGGAAGCTCCGTTAATAAATCCTTAAAGTGCCGGATAGCATACAAGACCCAGCACAGAGGTCAATTATTTAACCCTATTCCCCGCATGACTTCGCGGGATTAGTTTCATCGGGTCTGGTTTGCGGTATATCTTCAGCAAGAGCTATGCCATCCAGCGAGGGCAGGTTTTGGTTTTCGACTTCGCCGCCAAGCAGGCGTACTTGCGCGGAAAGTTGCTCGATGCGCGCGTCCAGCTGCTGAATATGATCCAACATGCAGTTAATGGCATGTGCCACTGGGTCGGGCATGTCTTGCGCCACGCCGTAGGCGTCGAACCCGAGCTTTTGCGCCACATCGGAGCGTAGCTTGCTGCTTGCGTTGCGTTGAGCTGAGCTGCGCCCGGGGATGCCGACGACGGTATCGCCCGGTGCCACATCCTTGAGGACAACCGCGTTAGAGCCGATCCGGCTGGCATTGCCAAGGGTAATGGGGCCTAAAATCTTGGCCCCCGCGCCGATGACGACGTTGTGCTCCAGGGTGGGGTGGCGCTTGCCTTCCTTCCAGCTGGTGCCGCCGAGGGTGACGCCGTGGTAAATCGTGCAGTCGTCGCCGATTTCTGCTGTTTCGCCAATCACCACTCCCATGCCGTGATCGATAAAAAATCGGCGGCCAATTTTTGCGCCGGGGTGGATTTCAATGCCGGTCAGCCAGCGCCCAAGCGAGGAGAGCCAGCGTGCCAGCCAGCGCAATCGCCGCCGCCAGAGCGCGTGGCTGAGCCGATGCAGCCACACCGCGTGTAAACCGGGGTAGGTAGTTAATACTTCAAACGCATTGCGTGCCGCCGGGTCGCGGTCGTATACGCTGCGAATATCTTCACGGATGCGTTCAAACATCGTTTTGTCCTGCGTTGTTATTGATACGGCGCAAAGAATTTTTGAATCCAACGTGTGTTGGAAGCACCGTTGCAGTCGGTCAGTCTCAGGGTGCCGTATCAATAACCTATTTATTGGATTGATTATTGATACGGCCATCCCACTCCGTTTTAAACCATGACATTGCCCCAACCTTGCTCAAAAGTTCAAACTTCACCTGGCCGAATCAATAAGTTCTGAATGAGTCCATCCCTGGATTCATTCAGACTCGATCAGCCCGGTACGTGCCCGGGCTGTCTCGCGTATTCAATGACTTTGTCATTGGTGCGGCGGGGCATTCATGCCCCGGGCGGGCAGTCCTGAAGCGTTCAGGGCTGCCTGCGGCAGATTTTTCGCTGTACGGCGGTCAACATGCCGCGCAGGATATCGACTTCGTTCGGCGTGATCTGCGCCCGCCAAAGCAGATTGCGCAGTTTTTGCATCATATGCCGCGGGTTTTGCGGATCAAGAAACTCAAGTTCATGCAGGGTGCTTTGCCAGTGCTGCATAAGACGTTCGACGGCATCATGCGTTGCGGGCAACGGATTTGCGGACTGGGGCATGAGCGGAGCCTCATCCAGTAAGGCCTGACGAATTTCATAACAGGCAATCTGCACGGCTTGAGCAAGGTTCAGTGAACTGTAGGCAGGATTGGCCGGGATGAGCATGTGCGCATGACAGCGCCCCAGCTCCTCGTTGCTTAGCCCAGAGTGCTCGCGCCCGAAAACCAGGGCGATTTCTGCGTGCGTTGTCGCAGGGTTCAATAACCAGGCCGTGCGTGCGTGCTCGGCGGCCTGACGTACGCTCAGAAGCGTTTGCGGACGGTCGCGCAGGCGTGCGCTGGCGCCGATCACCCAATGGCAGCCGTTCAGCGCCTCGTCCAGGCTATCGAAGCGTTGGATTGCATCCATCACATCCAGTGCGTTGGACGCCATGGAGTAGGCGTTTGCATCCAGTTTGACCTTGGGTTGCACCAGCGACAGGCGGGATAGACCCATGGTCTTGAGTGCGCGTGCGCTGGCACCGATATTGCCCGCGTGGGTCGTGCCGACCAGTACGACGCGCACCCGTTGCAGTGCTTGATTCAGGCTTGCGTCGGCTTCAGGACAGGGGACTTGCTTTGTGCTATGTTCTGCGGCCATTTTTCGCTCTTATTCAATTCCGGATCGTAATTATGCACCCCATGCTCAATACGGCTGTGCGCGCCGCCCGCGCAGCAGGCACCATTATTTCACGCGCCAGTGCGCGCCTGGATAGCCTGAACATCGAAACCAAACAACGCAACGATTATGTCAGCGAAGTTGATCGTCAGGCGGAAGCCGTCATTATCGACATCCTCTCCAAGGCTTATCCTCACCATGCTTTTTTGGGCGAGGAAAGCGGCCTGAGCGGGCAGGAAGACAGTGAGTACCTGTGGATTATCGACCCGCTGGATGGTACCACCAACTTTCTGCATGGCCTGCCGCACTACGCTAGATCGGAAGAGCACACGTCTGAACTCCAGTCACGTCAGTCAATCTC
>CALKWL010000374.1 GCA_938004235.1 uncultured Gammaproteobacteria bacterium | reverse complement strand
CCACCGAGATCTACACTCTTTCCCTACACGACGCTCTTCCGATCTTGGCCTCGCGAAAAATCCCCAGCAGCGTCGCCGACGGATTGAAAAAAACCTCATCCTGGCTGCGCGACCCGCGATAAACATCATCCTGGAGATTACCGCAGCAGTTTTGCGAGCGCTCATCCATCTCCTCACTCATCAATTGGGCAGCGGGCGAGGTTGACTTAGGCTCGTTCTCATCGGCCTTCCTGCGCTCGCTCTCGCCCTTGACAGGCTGAACCCCGGCAGTCGCCTCACCTCCCCTGGGCGCTTGGACAGGCGGCGAGGTAAACGCAGGTTTCGCAGGCGCCGCCGGCGCATTGACCACAGCTTCTTTGACCTTGTTGATGACGGGCAAAAAATGCCCTGCATCCACGGGCTTCGCCACCCAGAAGGCATTACTGAGCTGTTTTTCCGTCACCGAAAGCACGATAACCGGGCCATGAAACTTGCGCCGCACATCCAGCCACAGGCGCGGACTCTCAACGCCATCCAGATCGATCACCACGGCGTCCTGCGCGCCATCGTTAACAACCTGGCAACTTCCGCGCGCAGGGCCATCAAGAAACATCATAAACAACTGGAGCGCCCGCTCATTCATGCCCACGATGCTGATCTTGAGCGGGTCATTTTTACTTTTTTTACCGAACATTCACTTCCATTCCTTCGAAAAACGCGCCACCAGGCCATTCAACGCTCACTCATCCCCGCTGCGCTCAGCTCAAAGGTAGACCAGGATACCTAGAAGTGCTCGGGTCTGTTCACCCATGAAGCCGGCAAACGGTTGAAGTTCAACTGAAGCTGCTCGCACATTCCATGCCAGCGAGCTTCCTCGCGCAGGGTGCGGTAAAGTCCCAGCAACAGTTCAGCCTCAGACTCCTGATCCGGGTCTTGCAGCAAGGCGTTTTCCAGAAGCTCGACCGCCTGTTCAAGCTGACCATACTCCAGCAAGGCGTTCGCCTGTTCCATGACGCTGACCGGGCGCGGCGAACTGCCTGCCGCACGCTTGACCAAAGGAGCGCCGGCCACATGCGATACGCGCAGCAGCGACCCCTTGACCCGGGTAATTTGCGGGTCGTCCGGCGTCACGCCCTGCGCAATGCGCTCGCGAAAGAACGCCTGCGTTGCGGGCGCCAAAAGCGGCTCGGCAAGTCGCAACATCCGCTGCTTCAGCGCCTGACCGTGCGATCCCAATGCAATCATCAAATCCAGCAAGGCGCTGTAAAGCGCGGCGCCGTCACCGTCTTTAACCAGCAACAGAATGCGTTGCACGTGCGCGCGCAAATCCGCCGGCTTGCCAAGAATACGATGTCCCAGGCACTCAAGCGCGGCATCCTTCTCCACCAGTCGCGACAACTGAAGCTCGGTGTGGTTCTGAATCAGCAGATAGGGATCAACGGCAATGTCATTGAGCGCCAGCTCTGGCGCGTCCCCGCGCACGCGCACCAGAGGGCGACCGGGAGGGAGCATGTGACTCATGAAAAACTCCTGTTTTAGTCTGCGCCGAGTATTGTTCACTCATGGCGTTTTCACAACCTGACGCACTCAAAAGCGTGCTGAAAACTTGTTTCAGCGCGCTTTTGAGGCGGGACGGCGATGTCCCGCACGCAAATCAAGCACGCCAGTGATTGATTTGCATCCTCTGTATTCACGGCAATTGCACCAGGCTTGGAGCAACCCAGCCCGCTTTACGGTGCTCCACGACCACGGTGGTATACACTCCGCCGCGCACATTCCACTCCCCAGTCACCCGCATAAAGCGCGGATCAGTCACAGCCACAAGGTCGCTGAGGATACGGTTGGTCATCGCTTCATGAAAACCGCCCTCTTCGCGGAACGACCACATATAGAGCTTGAGCGCCTTCAGCTCGACACAGCGCTCATCGGCAATGTAATCAATACGGATCGTCGCAAAATCCGGCTGCCCGGTCAGCGGACACAGGCAGGTAAACTCCGGAATGCGGATATGAATGGTAAAATCACGCTCTGGATGAGGGTTGGGAAAGGTTTCAAGATTTTTGGATGGACGCGTGGACATCAGTTTTCTCAGCAGTGATACACAGTGTGGGCGTGAAGTATAGAACATGCGCCTGACAACGTTACGTCTCGCTGGATTCAAATCATTTATCGAGCCCACGGAACTCCATTTTCCTTCTGAACTTGTCGGGATTGTCGGCCCCAACGGTTGCGGCAAATCCAACACGCTCGACGCCCTGCGCTGGGTCATGGGCGAATCCTCGGCCAGGAATCTGCGCGGACAGTCGCTGGACGATGTCATTTTTGCGGGAAGCGCACAACGCAAGCCCGTAGCTCAAGCTTCGGTCGAGCTGGTTTTTGAGCATCATGAAGATGACGCAAGCACCTTGCAGGGCAACTGGGCGCGTTTCCGCGACCTGAGCATTCGCCGCGTGATGACCCGCGACGGGCAGTCGAAATATTTTCTCAACGGCACGCGCTGCCGGCGCAAGGACATTGCCGACCTGTTTCTGGGCACGGGACTTGGGCGCGGTCACGGCTCGACGTCGGCAACACGCAGCTACGCCATCATTGAACAGGGGCAAATCAACCGCCTGCTCGATGCCCGCCCCGACGAGCTGCGCGCCACGCTTGAAGAGGCTGCGGGCATTTCGCGCTACAAGGAGCGACGACGCGAGACCGAATTATCAATTCAGCACACGCGCGACAACCTTGCACGCATCAACGACCTAGGCGACGAACTGACGCGCCAGCTCGACAAGCTCGAACGCCAGGCCAAAGCTGCCGAGCGCTTGAGACTATGGCAGGGCGAAGCAAGCCAGCTTGAGCTGGCCCTGGACGCCCTCCAACTGCAAAGACTCCAAACCGAGAGCGAACATGAGCGGGCGCAGCAAGCAAGCGAGGAGGCCGAACAGCGTAACGCCCTAGCAATGCACCAGAGCAACCAGCAACACCTGGCCGCGTTGCAGGCGCAGAATGCCGCGCTGCAAGCCGAGCTCCATCACACCCAGGCGCAGTCCTACACGCTCGCCGCGGACATTGCCCAAACCGAACAGGCTCGCCGCCATGCGTTCAGCCAATCCGAACAGATCGAGCGCGAATTGCAGCAACTCGCACAAGAAAGCGCCCAGCATACGCACCGCCTTAACGACGCCCGCGCCCAACTCGCCCAGCTCGCGCTCGACGTCGCGGCGGCAAACGCCGCGCTAGCCCCGGCGGGCGAGCAGCTCGCCCAAACCCATGCGACGCTACAGACGCTCGAACAGCACGCGAGCCAGGCGAGGCTAGCGCTTGAACAACTGCAAAGCCGGATGCAGGAGCCCGCCCAGCAGTTGCGCGTCGAGCGCAATCAGCTCGCCCACACCGAGCAGCAACAACGCCAGCTGCATGATCGCCTGCAACGGCTGCGCATCAGTCAGCTCGAAAACGAGACGCTCATCCTGGAGCGGGATAGCGCCGCCGCGCTCCGCGCTCATGCTGAGTTTGGCGCCGGCCTTGCCGCACTCGAACAGGCTCAGGAGCAGCACGCAAGCGAACTCGCCGCGACACGCCTGACGCTGCTTGAGCGCGAAGCTCACGCCGCCAGACTGCACGGCGAAATTCAATCCATTGGCGCCGAACAGCGCGCTCTGCTTGCTCTTGAACAGACCCAATCCAGTGATGTCGCCCCAGCGCTACGCGCATGGCTCAAACGGAACCGACTCGAACAGCGTCGTGCCGCCGACGTTGTCCGCGCATCACCCGAGTGGCTTGCGCCCCTGGACGAGGCGCTTGGCGACGCACTGCAAGCTGTCCCGGTCGAAACCCTGGATGCCTGGCGCAACCTGGCGGACGATCCTGCCGCACGCGGTCTGAGGCTGGTGGAGAAGGCTGAACGTCCGTATAGCGAGGATCGGGATCCGACGCACGCGCCCATGCTTGAAGGCGATTATGCGCTGGGACTGCTCGGCGGACTGCGCCCATGCTCCGATCTGGACAGCGCACTGGCACGCCGTCACGAGCTTCCGCCCGGCGCGGCCTGGCTGACCCCGCAAGGCGACCGAGTGAGTCGCCACCTGTGGGAACGCCCGCCAGCGACTAGCCATAACCACGGCGCACTGCAACGCCGCCAGCGCCTTGAACAGCTAGCCGACGAGCTAGCACAACTGCGCCCGGCGCATCAGGAAGCCGAGGCCCAACGCACAACAACTCGCCAGGCGCTCGCCGCACTCGAAGCCGAGCAGCACACCTTCCAGCGCGAGCATCGCGACGCTCTGCGCCAGCAGCATGAGCAGGCGCTGCGCAGTGAACAACTCCGCCTGCGCCTCGAACAGACGCAAACACGTCTGCACAGCCAACATCGCGAACGCGAAGAACTGCATGAAGCCTTGCAGCACAACGCAGCGCAACACGCCCGACAGCAACACCAGGTCAACGCACTTGAACACCAGCTGCATCGGCATGAAGACGAACTGAGCGCCGCCCGCCTGGCACGCGAGCAGGCCGAACAAGCGCTGAACCGTCAACGCCAACAGCTGCGCGAAGCCGAACGTGCCGAGCAGAGCGCGCAGTCCCGTCTGCACACCCTGCTGCGCGAGCACGAGTTGCGCGTCAACAGCGTGGATCAACTCGCCGAGCAGAGCAAACACCTGGATGCCCGCCTTGGTGCGCTGTTGCAACGCCAGAACGAAGCCATTGCCCCGCAGAGCGCGTTGACCGCTCGCCTGGAACAGCTCCGCGAAGCCGAAAAAGACGCAACACAGGCTCTCCAGCAGGCGCGCGACGCACTGAACCGTCATACTGAGAGCGCCCGCGCAGGGCAGCAGGCCTTGATGCACAGCGAACAGACGCTGGAGCAGACGCGCCGCAAACTTGAACAACGCCGCCTGAACCTCCAGGCACTTGAGCTACGCATGGAGACACCCGCGGCCAGACTGGCCGCCGCCGATCCGGAAGCCATCCGTGCGGCCTTGCGTCTCACCCAAGGCAACGACATTGACGCCGCACAAACCCGCCTGCACGAAACCCAAGCGCGCATCGCCCGCCTTGGCCCTGTCAACCTCACCGCGCTAAGCGAATTTGAAGAGGCGCGCCAACAACAAAATCAGCTTGAGGCGCAACGCCGCGATCTCAACGAAGCCCTGACCACCCTGGAAACCGCCATGCGCACCATGGATCAGGAAACCCGCAGCCGCTTCCGCGAAACCTTTGAAGCCGTCAATGCCAAGCTTGGCGAAACCTTCAGCCGACTGTTCGGCGGCGGAGAAGCACGGCTGGAATTGCTGAGCGAGCCCCTGAGCGACTCGGACGATGCGAGCCACCCGCGCAAGGATCCCTGGCTGGATCATGGCCTCGTATTGTTGGCGCGTCCGCCCGGCAAGAAAATCAGCCACATCCATCTTCTCTCCGGCGGAGAAAAATCGCTGACAGCCATTGCGCTCGTATTCGCCATTTTCCAGCTCAATCCCGCACCGTTTTGCCTGCTGGACGAGGTTGACGCGCCCCTGGACGAAGCCAATGTAGGACGGTTTTGTGCTATGGTTCAGGCCATGTCAGCGCGGGTGCAGTTTATTTTCATCACCCACAATAAAACCACGATGGAGCTGGCGAAGAACCTGATTGGCGTCACCATGCGCGAAGCGGGCGTTTCGCGCATCGTCGAGGTTGATCTGGATGCTGCGGTAAAAATGTTGGACGAATGAATCGAGACGACGGCGCATGGAGATGAACATGAGTGGGCTGCTTTGGATAGTCATCGGACTTGGCGTGGGACTGCTCGCGTTGGGGCTGTATTTTTTCAACTCGACCCGCCGTGACGAACACAGCCCTTTTCCGCTCAACGACAGCCAACGCGGCTCACTGGAGCTCGACCCCCTATCTCAAGCACCCCTGCCCCCATCCGCGGGCGAGCCGCCTGTCGAAACACGCAAAGAGCCCCAGGCTGAGTTTGATGAGCTGGGCGTAAGCCCGGTTCGTTTGCGCCCACAGGATGAAGCTGCCGCCGCACGCTTGGCCGCCGGACGCGCACGCCGCACGCCACGATTCAATTACACCGGTCATCAGATCGGAAGAGCGTCGTGTAGGGAAAGAGTGTAGATCTCGGTGG
>CALKWL010000373.1 GCA_938004235.1 uncultured Gammaproteobacteria bacterium | reverse complement strand
ATCCGGCCACCACCGGTATCTCCACTCTTTCCCTACACGACGCTCTTCCGATCTGCAACTCACTGGATGGGATGAAGGCTGCCCGTAACTTTATCACAGGCAGAAAGCGCGTCGCCTGTGATCTCTGAAGTGATCTATGGGGCTGTTCACAAACCCAATCAATGGATGCGGCGTAACAGGTTGTTGAAAAACACCCTGTTAAGGCGAGGCATGGATGCCTCGCACGCAAATCAAATATGCAAGGATTTGATTTGTCGTAGCCGCGCACGGACATGTGCCGGGCGCAGTGCGTTGAAAAAGGGCAGGAAAGCCCTTTTTCAACATCCTGGTGGCGCGCCGTTCAGTGAGATTTGGAACAGGCTCTCACTCAACCGGCAGGGAGATGTGCGGCAACGCTCCGGCGATATGCGTATAGGCCGTATGCGCCAGCTGGTTGCGTGGGGTTTCTTCGGGATGAAGCAGAGGTAGAAAATGGAGTTCAGCGCGTAGGCCGGATTCCTGAACAATACGCTGCAAGGTTTCGCCGAAACTGTCGTCGTCGATATAGGCCACGCGCGGATTGGGGGCGCCGTGTCTGTCCAGATAGCGCAGAGCGATTGGTTGAATCGCCGCGCCGGCGTGTTGCGCGGCCTGAAGCAGGCGAGGATGAAAACGGCGCAAACTCAAGCCGTCGGTTGTCGTGCCTTCGGGAAAAATCAGCACGCTGTGGCCTTGCTGTAAGGCTTGCGCGACCTTTTGCACGCTGTCCTGCCCTTTGCCTCGCTCGATAAACAGGCTGCCTGCACGGCTGGCGAGCCAGCCGATCACCGGCCAGCGACGTACTTCGGCTTTGGACAGAAAGCGCACGCCGGGAAGCTGTGCGCCGAGCACGGGAATATCCAGCCAGGAAATATGGTTGCAGACATAAAGCACGCCAGGGTGTACTTCACCTCGGGTTTCAACGCTGACTTCCAGCGCCCGACAGACGTGTTGGTGCCAGTGGCGCACCTTGCGGATGCCCCGCGGCGCGAAAGGCGAGCCGTAAAATGGAGTGTGAAGGACGCCAAGCAGCAGGCGGAAACCTAGACGTAGTTGTTTACGCCAGGCGTTGCTGGTGTGCGGCCTGGGTTTCGGGGAGGGGAACGGCATGAAGAATGGAGGCTGCGTCAGGCAAGTTTTCCGGCATATTACGCTGGACGAAGTGCCGGTGGTAACGCATGTGCAGTTTTTGCACGTCAAGCAGGATAAAAATATCGGCACAGGCAAACTCGGGATCCCAGCAGGGTTCACCGCAAATTTGCGCGCCCAGGCGCATATAGGCCTTGAGCAGCGGCGGCATACGTGTTTTTTTGCCGACATTTGCCGTGTCATTCAACTCGGGAAGAGGACGTTTGGGCGTAACGCGCAGTTCATCGCTGCTCATGAAGCTGCCGCGTAACTCCTGCATGATGCTGTGCGCCGCCTGCCCTCCATCCTGCATCGGAATGCTGGCACTGCCGAACAGGTGGCTGATCTGATGTTGCTCCATAAAATTGGCCAGGCCTTGCCACAATACGCCGATGGTTGAACCATTGCGGTGATCGGGGTGCACGCAGGTGCGGCCAATTTCGATCACTTCGCCATGCAGGCGCGAGAGCATGGCAAGATCAAACTCATTGGCGGAGTAAAAGCCGCCGGCGGCCTGGGCGCGGGCGCGCGTGAGAATACGCGTACTGGCGACCAGGTGGTCGTTATGCTGGTCGATGACCAGAAGATGCTGGCAGAAGGCGTCGTAACGATCGTATTCGCAACCGTGCTCATCCACCTGCGCCTGCGCGCCCATTTCCTGTACAAAAACCTGATGGCGCAGGCGTTGGCTGCGCCTTACGTCGTCGAGGGTGCGGGCGAGTTGCACGCGGTAGCGACAGTCATTGGCTTGCAGGAGTGATGTGGGCATGGCGGACGCGCGGGTGAGTGATTTGGCGCATCCTAGGTCGCATTCGTGGCTTGATTGTTACTGGAGTGTGAAGACTTGGTGACGCTTCCGCGGTGTCCGTACTTCTTGTTCGGCTGAAGCGAAAAAACCGCCGGCCAAGGGCAGCAATGCCGATTTTTTCGGCAATAGCAGGGATTGTTGGCTAAAAAGTCGGTGAAATATGGAGCGGTCAAGCGGCTTTTTCAGCCAGATCGTCTCAAGTCCGACAGGCTGCTAGGGTATGATGCGGCACGTTTTGATGTCCCGCCAGCGAGGTCTTGTCCGTGTCCATACTGCAATTAAAGAAGAATGAAGATCGCCGTTTGCGTCTGGGACACCCCTGGATTTACAGCAACGAGGTCGATACCGCCGCCACGCCGCTGACCGGGCTCACGTCAGGGCAGCAGGTACAGGTCGCGGCGCATGGCGGCAAAATTCTGGGCATGGCCTATGTCAACCCGCATTCGCTGATTGCCGCGCGCGTGTTTAACCGCGAGGAGCACCCCTTGGATCGTTCGCTGCTGATTCACCGCTTCAATATCGCTCTGTCTCTGCGCGAGCGCCTGTTTGCCACGCCGCATTACCGCGTGGTGCATGGCGAGGCCGACGGCCTGCCGGGTTTGGTGGTGGATCGTTACGGGGATATCCTGGTGGCGCAGATCACTACGGCGGGTATGGATGTTGTGCGCGAAGCCGTGGTTGACGCCCTGGTCAAGGTGTTCAAACCGCAGGGCGTGTTATTGCGCAATGACAGCGCAAGCCGTGAACTTGAGGGGTTGCCGCGCGCTGTAGAGCTGGCCTATGGCGAGGTTCCGCAGCAGGCCGAACTGCTGGAAAACGGTGCGCGGTTCATGGTGCGCCCTTGGGATGGTCAAAAGACCGGCTGGTTTTACGATCAGGCCGATAACCGCGCTCGCCTGCCGCGTTATGTGCAGGGTAAGCGTGTTCTCGATCTGTTCAGCTATATGGGGGGCTGGGGTGTGCAGGCGTTGCGTCACGGTGCCAGCGAGGCGGTGTGCGTGGATGCCTCGGCGTTGGCTTTGGAGCAATGTCGCATGAATGCGGATTTGAATGGCGTGGGCGCAGGTTTGCGCACCCTTGAAGGCGATGTATTCGAGGTGCTGAAAGGTTTGCGCGAAGACCGCGAACGCTTTGATGTGGTGATCTGCGACCCGCCTGCGTTTATCAAGCGACGCAAGGACGTGACACCAGGGCTGGAAGCCTATCGCCGCGTGAACCAGATGGCGATGCAGGTGATGGCGCGTGACGGCATTCTGGTTTCATGTTCATGCTCGCATCATCTTCAGCGTGAAAAACTGCCCGAGCTGATGTGGGCGGCGGCGCGTCATGTGGATCGCTCCATGCAGATTCTGGAATTTGGTCATCAGTCCGCCGACCATCCGGTGCATCCGGCGATTCCGGAAACGGATTATCTGAAAGCCGTGGTTGCGCGTATTTTGCCGACCTGACCCATGTAGGTGCGAATTCATTCGCACACGTTCTTACAATGTGCGAATGAATTCGCACCTACGATTGGTGAAACCATGCTCATTTACCCGCATATCGACCCCGTTGCCCTGCAAATAGGCCCGCTCAAGGTGCATTGGTATGGCCTGATGTACATGATCGGCTTCGCGCTGGTCTGGTTCTTGGGCAGGTTGCGCGCCGAATCCAAGGGGTTCAAGCGCGAAGAACCCGGCGATATTCTGTTTTACGGTGCGTTGGGCGTGATTCTCGGCGGACGCATCGGCTATGTGCTGTTCTACAAATTCCAGAGCTTTCTGGCCGACCCGCTGATGTTGATACGGGTGTGGGAGGGCGGCATGTCTTTCCACGGCGGGCTGATCGGCGTGATTCTGGCGATGGCGTGGTATGCACACAAAACCCAGCGCAACTTCTTCACCGTTGCCGACTTTATCGCGCCACTGGTGCCGCCCGCGCTCTTCGCCGGACGCATTGGCAACTTTATCAATGGCGAATTGTGGGGACGTCCGACTGACTTGCCCTGGGGCATGGTGTTTCCGCATGTCGATCAACTGGCACGGCACCCTTCCATGCTTTACGAAGCCTTGCTCGAAGGCGTGGTGATGTTCGCCATACTCTGGTGGTTTTCGTCCAGACCTCGTCCGCGCATGGCGATTTCCGGCCTGTTCCTGTTGCTTTACGGTCTGTTCCGCTTCTTGGTTGAGCAGGTGCGAGAGCCAGACGCGCACCTGGGTTTTATCGCAGGCAACTGGCTGAGTATGGGCATGATTTTGTCACTGCCGATGATTATCATTGGGCTCGCATTTATATGGGTCGCCTATGCGCGTGATGGAAAGCAGGTCAAATGAAGCAATATCTCGAACTGATGCGCCATGTGCGTGACCACGGCGTGGAAAAATCCGATCGTACCGGCACCGGTAC
>CALKWL010000372.1 GCA_938004235.1 uncultured Gammaproteobacteria bacterium | reverse complement strand
AGATTGACTGACGTGACTGGAGTTCAGACGTGTGCTCTTCCGATCTCAGGACTGGCCGACGTTCCCGCAGATTTATGTCAGTGGCGAGCTGATTGGCGGCTCGGATATTACGGTCGAGCTGCACCAGCGCGGTGAGCTGAAGCCGATGCTGGAGAAGGCGGCGGCTCCCGCGTCCTGAGCCGGGCAACGCGAGTAAAGAAAAACCCCCGTGCATTCACGGGGGTTTTGCATTGGGGGCACGGCCATGGACGCCCGCACCTAGGAGTCCGTCGGACTTTAGGGAAATCGGCTGCAAATCCGTCTGGACGGTGCAGTGTCACCGCTTTTTTGGGCAATAGAACCCACTATTGCCCTGCGAAAGCGGCACAGCTGCCCTTGCCCAGCCAGATTTTCGCTTCGATGCCTTAAATCCGAGCAATGATTTAGAACTCACCTTTGGAGGCGGCCTGCATCATCTTCCAGATGGTGTCGCGTACCTTAATTGCATCGGTACGGAAGGGTTCCGGCATGTTTTTGCCGCCGTGTACAAACATGTCCATATTCAGACTGTACAGCCATAGCTCGCCGTTTTCGTGCTCAACCACGGAGATGCGGCAGGGCAGGTAGGCCGAGAAGTACGGGCTGAAATCAGTCGCCGACCGTGCTGTGAGCGGGTTGCAGAACTGATAGATGTGCAGGTAGCGGGTGGGCTTGCCTGAACGCGCTTCGATTTCCTTGGACAGGGGCATCTGGCCTACATCGAGCAGACCGGTGCCGAGGGATGCAGATTGCAGCGCCTGGGCAATGTCATCCGGCGTCACGCCCTTGTTGACTTTGACCGCCCACACAGTGGCCGCGCCCAAATCACCTTCGCTAGCTACGAACTTGTCATACATCTGCATGTAGGTGTCCATGGCCTGAGGATCAAGTTTGTCCTGAATGGCCATGAATCCGCAGCCGGACAGCGAGAATGCCGCCGTCGCCGCGACCAGTAATTTTAGTGATGATTTAATCAACGCTGTACTCCTCGATAGGGTTGATGTAACGCTACCCACACCTGCTTGTGGGATAACGCAGGTAGTTTAGGGTTCGTTAATGTACGATGACAAACGCATTTAACTGTTTGTTCATAAAGCACATTTATTCAGTGTGTGATTGATGCGGGCATCATGAAAGTTATATTAGAAAATTAGCGATTACTTCTTTGTATTGTGGATAAAAAGTTTATGGATTGGGTTTATGGGGGGATTAAGCTAACCTTGCGCACCTAAAAGTTGACGCTTGCCGTCAAGTTAGTTCTCAACATTTTCTGGAGATTGCAGATGATTCGTAACCTGTTGGCCTTGGTTGGAGTGCTTGCTCTGGTAGCAGGCGGGTATATGGCGGCGGTGATGCCGGGCATGATGCAGCTGATGCCTGGCATGATGAGCTCAGGCATGAAGCCCATTGTCGAAGTGATTAACAAGGATCCGCAGGGTCTGATCGCAGCCGCGGGCAATCTTGCTCCGGGCGCGGCTGAGGAAACCGCAACCATGCTCAATCGCTGGGTTGAGAGCAAGGGTGAAATTGGTTACACCACGGTCTGGGAAAAGAAAGTTGCTGACGGCGTGACCCTGGATGACATCAAGGCGGCACTGGAGTCAGTCGCTACTGAACGCAATATCAAGGCGGTGGGTGAACTTCCGCTTTCGGATGAACTGAATGCACGCGGCGTTAAATCCGGCGTCATTTTCATCTCTTCCTACTGCAACCCTGAAACGGCACGCAAGATGATTGATTTTGCTCCCAGCATGGCCGCTTACCTGCCTTGCCGGGTTGTTGTCGTTGAAAAGCCTGACGGCCTGTGGTTGTCCACCCTCAACATGGACATGATGTTGAAAATGGGGCAGAACATGAAAGATCACCCAGAGCTGCTCAAGGCTGCAACAAACGTGCGCGACACCATGTGGGAAATGCTGGAGAGAGGCTCCAAGGGCGAAATCTGATTTCGTTCCCATACTGAAGTGCTCGACGCGCCCGGCCTTGTGCCGGGCTTTTTGTTATCATGCGCGACCTTCGCGCTTCCATGCTCATACTCATGTCCGAATTTCTGCAAAAGCTTAACAAGCGTCGCACTTTTGCGATCATCTCCCACCCCGACGCCGGTAAAACCACGCTGACCGAAAAGCTGCTGCTGTTCGGCGGCGCGATCCAGCTGGCGGGCACGGTCAAGGGGCGCAAGGCCAGCCGTCATGCGACCTCCGACTGGATGGAACTGGAGAAGCAGCGCGGCATCTCGGTGACCTCGTCGGTGATGCAGTTCCCGTTCAAGGAACGCATCGTCAACCTGCTCGACACGCCGGGTCACGAGGACTTCTCCGAGGACACCTACCGCGTGCTGACGGCGGTGGATTCCGCGCTGATGGTGATCGACAGCGCCAAGGGCGTGGAAGAGCGCACCATCAAGCTGATGGACGTGTGCCGCCTGCGAGACACGCCGATCATGACCTTTATCAACAAGCTCGACCGCGAAGGCCGCGAGCCGATGGAGCTGCTGGACGAAGTTGAGAGTGTGCTCAAGATCAAGTGCGCGCCCATCACCTGGCCGATAGGCATGGGCAAGGCGTTCAAGGGTGTGTACCACCTCTATGACAACCGCATTTTCATCTTCGAGCCCCATGGTAAAGCCGAATTTGAAGTGATCGACGGGCTGGATAACCCCAAACTGGACGCGTTGCTTGGGATGCGTGCTGCAGAATTCCGCGAGGAAATCGAACTGGTGCAAGGTGCCAGTCACGCTTTTGATCTGGATGCCTATCGTCGTGGCGAATTAAGCCCGGTGTTTTTTGGTTCAGCGATGAACAACTTCGGCGTACGTGAACTGCTGGAATTCTTCGTCGAACAAGCGCCCGGCCCGCTGGCACGCGCCACCAGCACCCGCGTGGTGCAACCGGAGGAAGAGAAATTCAGTGGCTTCGTGTTCAAAATCCAGGCCAACATGGATCCGGCGCACCGCGACCGCGTGGCCTTCTTCCGCGTCTGTTCCGGCAAGTTCAGCAAGGGCATGAAGGTTAAACATGTGCGTCTTGGGCGTGATATTAAAATCGCCGACGCGCTGACCTTTATGGCCAGCGAGCGCGAGCATGTCGAGGATGCCTACCCCGGCGACATCATCGGTATTCACAACCACGGCACCATCCGCATTGGCGACACCTTCACCGAGGGCGACAACTTCGCCTACACCGGCATCCCCAACTTCGCGCCGGAACTGTTCCGCCGCGCCCAGTTGCGCGACCCGCTGAAAATGAAGCAGTTGCAGAAAGGTTTGATGCAGTTGTGCGAAGAAGGCGCGACCCAGCTTTACCGTCCGCTGATTAACAACGATCTGATTCTGGGTGCGGTCGGCGTGTTGCAGTTCGACGTGGTGGCGCACCGCCTCAAGTCCGAATACAACGTCGATTGCAGCTTTGAAATGGTCAACGTCAACACCGCGCGCTGGGTGGAATGCGACGATGAAAAGAAACTCAACGAATTCAAAGCCAAGCACGAAGCCAACCTCGCGCTCGATCACGCAGGGGATCTGGTTTACATCGCCTCCACCCGCGTCAACCTGCAAATGACCATGGAACGCTGGCCGGACATCCGCTTCCTCGCCACCCGCGAGCACGGGGATTATGTGACGGAGTGAGGCCAAAGTTCAGGTAATCGGTAAATTTTGGGTCGTCAAGGATGCAGTGATAGACCCTTAGCGGGGGGCAACTTGTAATTTTTGAAGGCTGGCGGGTGTATGAAGAGAACATTCGCTTTTAATAGAACCGTCGAAAAATTGCATTGGCACTGGATTACTGAATACAAGATGACTTTCAATTCGGCACTCACTGTCTAAACCGAGAAAACGAGCCAACTCTACACGATGGGTCTGCAAAACCGCTATACGATCAAGGTGCTTGCGCAGGAGATCAGGTTTCCCGTTAGGCTTTACAACACCAGCAAAGTCCATCAATTGCTCGGCGATCTCGCCGAATGTCTTGCGGAACTGTAAATCCTTGCACTCCATGACTAAAACGCGCTGGCTTTCTTGATCCCACGCAAGAACATCCACGTCTCCGTAGTTTCGATCTAGCACCTTTCCAACGATTTTGGTTATCGCGATTTCAGCATGAGTTTTCCATCCTAGATCACCCATCAACTGGACAATCTCTGTGTTGAACTGCGTGCCATCTCGATGGCGAGCATAGCCTGCGTACCTCTTCATTGGGGAACCAAGATGCTGGTCAGCGTATGAGCCTGTGTAGTAGTTCCCAAATGTGTACACGAACCCCTCTCGCAACAAGCTCGGTGCTACCAAGATTTCTGGATCAGTGTCTATCGAGAGTTGGATCAAGGGTCGGCGAAGCACGCTCAGACGACGACGGAAGCGCCAGGGAGCAATATCCTTTTCATCGTGACCAGCAGGTGGATCACGCCAAGAATGGCGAGGAATAAGACTCAAAGCTTCGATAATTTTACGCCCAGAATCTTTGTCGTCAGCCATTAACTCCAGCTCACTGCGCCGAATTTTCGCAAACGGTTGTCCAAGTTCTATACTCCAGTTCTCAACCTTGTCTACGAACCGCCTGAAGGCGTCTAACTCAACCTTAAATTCCGCGAGCCAAGCATCAAGAAACTTCTCCTCTAAAATGCCACGTGTTTCAGGAACAATGTTCGGCACGCTGAGATTATCGTCATAACGCCGTGCTGAAACCTTGAAGCGATGTTCACTGGTTGCATTACCGAAGCCATCTATCACTGTATCAATGAAGTCGTGGCTGACATGTACGTCACCTAAGGGGCGAATAATGAGCTTGGGCTCCAAGAATCCCCAATGGATCAAGTCTGACCAGCCGCCGAGATGAAAAACTTCGGAAGCCTTTGCCATTAACAGTGAATGGTCTAACTCGCCTAGCGCATAGCCGCCTTCAAGAGGGCACTCAGAGATGGCCATCTCAATAAGGATTCGTGTGCATAAGAAAACCGCATTGAGTTTGAGCTCGTCGTTACGCATCGCCCCAAGAGCAGCAGCTTGATCACAGCGTAATGCCAACACCGCAGCAGCAGTCCTGTGCCAACGCCCCCTTGATGCACCGGCAGCTTCAAAGTTGAGAAGAAGTTTGTACAGAAGATCCTGTCGATTAAACGTGCGCAAATCTTGGCAAAGCTCGCTCAGCAAATGTTGAACAAGTTCATTGAGGAACGAGCGGCATTGCTCCTTTCCTTCCACTAGTCCACCAGCACTTGGGTGGCGTACTTTCCATCCTAAGCCAAGCTTGAGTACTCCATCATCGTAACTAGTAATGGTGATGGGCGATTGATCTCTCAGAGTTGGAATGAAGTCGCGAAACTCGCGGGGAGCGAACGCATGCGACTGGCGAGCGTATGTGTTAGGCACTATCTTCGCAAAGAGCCCATCGAAGTCGAATGGCTGATCGCCCGCAAGCTTTGCCACCCCCCTGATGAGAGCCTTAACGAGAGCAGCCTCGGCAACATTTTCGACATTAAAGAAGGCGTGATCGAATTCTGGGGCAATAGTTAGCTGTACTATCCGTCGGGCATCATCTACATCAAGTCCTATGGACTGCTCTGCAATATCAGGGCTTCCGTCTAGTTCCTCAAAATCTAGAGACCGCTGTGGCTCAAGGAATATGCATTTCCACAGGATGGGGCCGGTGCCTAGGCACGATGCGAAAACCGTCTCAAAGTGAACTACCGCACGGCTACACCATGTCCCCAACATTTGCCATCGCTCATAGCTGCTTGTGTTAACACCTGTCGGCGAAGCGACCTCGAACCACCACACACGTGATTTGGTGATACATGCCCCCAGTGACCCAAAGCCTCTTGGAGGTTTGAGACAGATATACACGGGCTGCTGCTTGTCTTCTTCGAAAAGACCCCTACCCTCTGTATGAACTAATCGCCAACTCCCATCGATAAACTGCTCGACGTGCATGTCCCAAGCAGTAGCAACCTCATGACGAAGGTCAAGTAGTGCATTTTGTGGGATCAAAAAGATAGATGAGCCCTTGGTGGCCTCCATTGGGATGTCAGCGTGGGGTACTAAATGTCCCTTCAGGGAGTCAGCCCAAGCTACAAGATTCAGCAAGCCATTCACATTCTTCAGGCGTGCATTCATACCAAGTAACTGTTGCCGCATTCGGAACAAGCGCCACAGCTGTAGCGGCCTCATCTCACTAGCCCAACTAAGCGTGTAGAAGTCTGCTGCATTAAGGTGCTCCACTTCCCAGTGTTCACGCCTTTGGATTGAAAATGAGAGGGTCGCACCTCTCCCCACCCCACAGATCACGATTAGCGTGACCCCATCTCGAAACCCCTCACGAGCAGCACAGGCATCCTGCATTGATTCCACGATGCCAGCAATTTTATCCTCCAGCACAGGCGAGCCAGCGAACATACCCATAAGGCCGTCTTCAGCAAAGTCATCAAGTGTGTCGAGGATAAAAACGAGATTCAGATACCGGCCTTCATCCACCTGAGTGGACACGCCACATACTGATCCCCAATGTGCATGGGAAAAGGGAATTGCCCCCCCACTGCGCCCAAGCATGGGTGTGCGCTCAAATAGACGCGAGTATCCGCGCCCAAGCAGCCGCAGAAGGATATGTCGATTCCCTCCAGAGCCAAGAAGACGGATATAAAAACGACGAATGGCGGCGCTAACGGCCGTTGGTAGGACAAGGAAAAGGTGACCCTCTGCGAGCGCGATCGGTCGACGCTCGAGCTCAGTATGCCCAACGGACTGTGCAAGTAGCTCCGAGCGTTGAGGTGCGTCGAAAACGAAAGGCGCTATGTCGTCAAGATCAATGCCAGCATGTTTTAGATCATCAAAGGTAAATTGCACCAAACCCCGAAGTTCGCTAGAGCTCTGTGCCAATCTCTTTGGTAATACTTTGGTGCGTGTCTCCGATCCACGCTCATTGCGTGTCAGCCCGGCTCGCCGACATACGAGATCGGACAGCTTAAGCAACGCATGGATAGAGTTGGCAATCCTGCGGAGATGCGGTTCATCGGGAAACTCGTCAACTATGTTGACGAATTGCTGGAGGCAGAAGACTCCACTCTCCCAGAGCCCTTCCAATACCAGATAATTACCCCTCTCGGAGCCAATGTTGCCGACAAAGACGTCCTCGGGTGGGTCTTCCAGATGCCCACATACACTGCCTACCGAAACGAAACCCCGTATGAGCACATCGGGAGTCGCTGCGCGCGAGCCCTCGCCAAGTGCGATACTTAGGTGTGCCAGCGTTTCAAGCCGAAGGCAATTGCTTTGAAGTGACCGCTGTGTCAGAAGCCCGCCGAACGTGGAAGCCAGCTTGACAGGATGAAACTTGCGTATCTCACGTGGGAACGAACCACAAGCATCCACTATGTCCTGAAGACAAACAACCAAACTGGTTGCCATAGCTAAGGAGAAGGCGTCAAGGTCGCCGATATCATCAAAAGCGTAATTTTGCTCAGACATCCCTTGCTCCTAAGTTTTCTTATCGGATAAGCAATTTCAACACCAAAATTACTATTGATACGGCCAGCTTTGCCCGCGAATCGCCCAACCCTAAGCGATCACGAAGCTTGTGGTTATTGGATTCTATAACAGGCTTAGTGGAGACATTGAGTCATAACGACCTGATTTTGGGCGCAGTCGGCGTGTTGCAGTTCGATGTGGTGGCGCACCGCCTGAAGTCCGAATACAACGTAGATTGCAGCTTTGAGATGGTCAACGTCAGCACCGCGCGCAGGGTGGAATGCAACGACAAAAAGAAACTCAACGAATTCAAGACCAAGCACCAGGCTAATTTGGCGCTCGATCACGCCGGGGATCTGGTTTACATCGCCTCCACCCGCGTGAATCTACAAATGACCATGGAACGCTGGCCGGACATCCGCTTCCTCGCCACGCGTGAGCATGGGGATTATGTGACGGAGTGAGGTGGTTCCCTCGCTGGAAGTGCGAACGATATAACATCGTTGCTACAATGCCGCTGCCCGGATCCCAGGGCTTTCTCACTTTGGAGGTGCATCATGAAAAGCAAGCAACACTACCCCAATCAATTCTGGTTTCGAGGCTACCAGCAAGCGTAAGAAGGGTTTCCCTTCCGAAACCCAGGTCAAGCGCGGGCACCGAGTGGTTCATGGAAACAAGGAACTGCTCGAAAAGCTCGGTCGCAATGATCCATGCCCGTGCGGATCCGGCAGTCGGTTTCAAGAACTGCTGCATGCTCACTGGCGAGCATGATGGCGTTGACCGCAATGACTTTTTTTAGAGAATGAGACTTGCCTGAGATTTTTTTCTAGGGCAGTCGCCTGTCGGCTTTGCTGGCAGGTTATTTCAGCATTTTTAGCGCTCCAGCGATTCCTTTTGTTTGATATTCAGATTATTCCCACGCTTCGGCGTGGGAGTAGTTTCAAAGTCGCTGTGAGTTGATTCGACGGACAACCGACCCTAATCCAGCGCATTCTGACACTGAGGAGTTACTGCAATGAATTACGAAGAATGGCGCAACGAGCTTTTTGGTCAGCCTCCTGAGATGAGGCCTGCCTTATTTGAGCATTGCCCTGAGTTCTACCGCGTACCGCCGAATCAGGCCTTTGATTATATTGATCGTGTGCTCGTTGACCCCGAGGTGCATACGCTGTTCAGCAAGGAGCAACTCGGCAACGGAATTAATACCATCTACTCGCTTAATTGCAGTGATCTACCAAGTCTGTACAAGACTGAGGGCGATGAGGCTCGGCGCATACGCGGTATTGAAAACCTCATCAGTCTTTACAAAAATTATTTCGAGAGGTATTGCACGGGGGCGGTCAAGTCTATCGGAAATGACAACACTGACGGATCGATGGGATACATCTGCTACATGTTTTGGGATGTCTTTATTCTGTATCCGGGCAACGCTACGCCAGCAATGATAAATGCCACTTTAAGGGTTATGAGGATGGCACTTGAGTCTCACAACGACAATTGTCTGACTTCCGCTATTCATGGATTGGGACACAAGGTGCGTTATGCTCCCGAGGCATCCAAGATTCTGCAGCAATGGCTGCTTCGCCCGACGACGAAAAATCCTGAAATACTGCAATACGCGCAAATTGCGACCACTGGAAGGATTAATTAGTGGCCAATCTAAAAACAGTGATCCGGCACGATTAATCCACCACCGAACGCGGCAACTCCCTGCTGATTTTGTCTTTTAGGCGTGCAAAATCGCTGGGTGCGACGTATTGCAGGATTTCCTTTTCCTTGTCGGCCAGCATGATGACCAAGCCTTTGTCGGGGTAGAGCCAATATTCGCGTCCGGCGTCGATCGGTTTGCGTTCGCTGGGTTTGCCGAAACGTTTTTCCAGCAATTCGGTGTCGAATTGCACGGCGGTGGGGATATAGGTCAGCGAGCGCACCGGCCAGTTCTGGATGGTGAGGTAATCCTCGTCGCGCAGGTCAAATTTCCATGCGCCGCTGGGTTGGGCGCGGGCATTTTCGGCGTGTTCGCCAAGTTTTTTCAGCTGTTCCTGCGTAGCCTCAACTTCAGCGATCAGTTTGGCCTCGAGCACGCCCAAACGCACTGTGCCGTAATAGGCTTCGAGCGAGATGCTGCCGTCGGCGGATTTGAACAGGTTGAAATCCGCCTTTTTGTCCAGGGCGCGTTTGGCTTCCAGCGTGGTGCTTTTGCCCAGTTCGATGCCGAAGACCTTGCTGTGGCCGTCGGGAAAAATCTCGATCTGCCAGGGCAGGTTGTCGATATGGGTGGTTTCTTGCTGGCCGCAGGCGGTTAACAGGAGGACGGTGGTAAGCGCCAACAGGCCTTTGAAGCGCTGTGCCCCCTCTCCCCAACCCTCCCCCGCCAAGGGGGAGGGAGCTTTCACAGCCAAGTTGCTCATTTCACGCGCATTCCAGGCTGCGCACCGTCGTCGGGGCCAAGAATAAACAGGCCGGGTGCCCCCGCACCGGATGCCGCTAAAACCATGCCTTCGGACATGCCGAATTTCATTTTGCGTGGCGCGAGGTTGGCGACCATGACGGTGAGGCGGCCTTCCAGGTCTTCGGGTTTGTAGGCGGATTTGATGCCGGCGAAGACATTGCGCGTCTCGTTGCCGATGTCGAGGGTAAGTTGCAGCAGCTTTTCCGCGCCTTCGACATGCTGCGCCTTGACGATGCGCGCAATGCGCAGGTCGATCTTGGAAAAATCGTCGATGCTGATGGTGTCCGCAATGGGGACGATGCTGACTGGCGTTGTCGATGCGGGGCTTGCGACAGTGGCCGCAGGGGCTTCGACGGCAGGCAGAGTGCTGCGATTCTCTTCCAGCATGGCGTCGATCTGCGTCTGCTCGATGCGCGTCATCAACGGCGTGAAGGGCTGGATGATATGGCTGAGCATCAATTCGTGGCGGCTTTCCCAGTTCAGTTCGCCGAAGTGCAGGAACTGCTCGGCCTGGCGTGTCATCTCGGGCAGTACGGGCTTGAGATAGGTCAGCATGATGCGGAACAGATTGAGCCCCTGGGTGCAGATCGCTTGAACTTCGGCCTCGCGGCCTGCTTCCTTGGCCAGCGTCCAGGGTTTGTGCTGGTCGATGTATTGGTTGGCGCGGTCGGCCAGCGCCATGATCTCGCGCATGGCGCGCGCCGTGTCGGAGGCTTCATACGCCGCAGCGATGGCGTCGCCGGCATCGACGAAGACTTCGTGCAAGGCCGGGTCGTGCAGCTCGTCCGCCAGGCGGCCGTCGAACAGCTTGCCGATGAATCCGGCGGTGCGCGAGGCCAGGTTGACGACCTTGCCGACCAGGTCGGAATTCACGCGCTGCATGAAGTCTTCGAGATTCAGGTCAATGTCTTCGGTCGAGCCGTTGAGCTTGGCGGCGAAGTAGTAGCGCAGGGCGTCGGGATTGAGGTGGTTGAGGAAGCTGCGCGCCATGATGAAAGTGCCGCGCGACTTGCTCATTTTTTGCCCGTTGACGGTCAAAAAGCCGTGGGCGCGCACCGTGGTCGGCAGGCGCAAGCCGGCGCCGGAGAGCATGGCCGGCCAGAACAGGGTGTGGAAATAGGCGATGTCCTTGCCGATAAAATGCCAGAGTTCGGTGTCTGCGTGTTGTCCCCAGAAATCGTCGAACACGTTCAGGCCGCGAATGGTGCACAGAGCCTGGAAGCTGGCCATATAGCCTATCGGCGCGTCCAGCCAGACGTAAAAATACTTGCCGGGCGCATCGGGAATGGCGAAGCCGAAATAGGGCGCATCACGCGAAATGTCCCAGTCGTGCAGGCCGGATTCAAACCATTCGTTCATTTTCGCTGCAATTTCTGGCTGAACCGCGCCGCTTTGCAGCCAATTCTTAAGCACTGCCTCGAAGTCGCCGAGCTTGAAGAAGTAGTGTTCGGAGTCTTTTTCGATGGGCGTCGCGCCGGAGATGGCGGACACAGGGTTTTTAAGATCGGTTGGGCTGTAGGTGGCTCCGCAGGCTTCGCAGGAGTCGCCGTATTGATCCGCCGCGCCGCATTTGGGGCATTCGCCCTTGATGAAACGATCCGGCAGGAACATCTCCTTCACCGGGTCGTAGGCCTGGCGAATGGTGCGCGTGGCGATATGCCCGCCCTCGCGCAGTTTTTTGTAGATCAACTCGGCGAAAAAGCGGTTTTCTTCGGAGTGGGTGCTGTGAAAGTGGTCGAATTTGATTTGAAAATTTTCGAAGTCGGCCTGATGTTCATTGCCGATGCGCTCAATCAGCGCCTCAGGGGTAATGCCCTCGTTCTGCGCGCGCAGCATGATCGGCGTACCATGTGCGTCGTCGGCGCAGACGTAATACACCGCGTGGCCGCGCATTTTTTGATACCGCGCCCACACGTCGGTCTGGATGTACTCGACCATGTGTCCGAGGTGGATCGGTCCGTTGGCATAGGGTAGGGCGGAGGTGACGAGGATGCGGCGCGGCGAGGTCATGTTGGCTCCGAAGTGTTATTTATTAGGGTTATTTGCACGAGGCGAGACCCTACCATAAACGACGTTGCCGGAACATTGTTTACCCTTATCTGCCGCATCCCGCACGCAAATCAATCACGTCGCTGATTGATTTGCGGATACCGAGTCCGGGCGTGAACGCGGACTTCGTCAGCTTCGCGTTAAGCTGGCATAAGCCTACCGGACTCGGTAGGACTGAAAAACTCGTGGATGTGTTTTTCAGTATCCTGTAAGGGGTGCTCGTGCCCTGTTTTCATTTGCTGGAGAAATTCATGGCGCTATTTGGATTTGGAAAGAAGCAGACCGCGTTGAGTGAAGAAGCTGTGCGTGCGGTTTTGGCAACGCTGCATGATCCGGAACTTGGGCAGGCGTTTGAGGGGAAGCGGATTCATGCGCTTGAAATCAAGGGCGGGATGGTGAGCGTGCATCTGCGCCTGGCCTATCCGGCGGCGGGGGTGCGCGAGGCGGTCTGTCGTGAGGCTGAGGCGGCACTGCGTGCGCTGGACGGGGTGCAGGTCGTGCAGGTGACGCTGGATTGGGTCATTGAGCCTCATGCGGTGCAGAAAACCCTGAAACGGATGCCGCAGGTGCGCAATATTATTGCCGTGGCCTCGGGCAAGGGCGGGGTGGGCAAGTCCACCACGGCGGTCAATTTGGCGCTGGCCTTGCAGGCGGAGGGCGCGCAGGTCGGCATACTGGATGCGGATATTTACGGCCCGAGCGTGCCGCGTATGTTGGGTGCCGAGGCCGGGCAGCCGACGAGTGTGGACGGCAAAACCCTGGAGCCGAAGATGGCGCATGGTTTGCAGAGCATGTCGATCGGTTTTCTGGTGGGCGAGGATAATCCGATGATCTGGCGCGGGCCGATGGTAACTTCGGCCTTGCAGCAGTTGCTGAACGATACCCAATGGCGTGATCTGGATTATCTGATTGTCGATATGCCGCCGGGAACGGGCGACATTCAGCTCACGCTGGCGCAGAAGGTGCCGGTGGCCGGGGTGGTGATTGTGACCACGCCGCAGGATATTGCGCTGCTGGATGCGAAAAAAGGTTTGAAGATGTTCGAGCGCGTCGATGTGCCAGTGTTGGGGATTATCGAAAACATGAGTCTGCATGTGTGTTCGAACTGCGGGCATATCGAGCCGATTTTCGGCGAAGGCGGCGGTGCGCGCATGGCGGAGGAGTATGGCGTGGAGCTGCTGGGGCAGTTGCCGCTGGAGCGTCGCATTCGTGAGCTGGCGGATTCGGGCTGTCCCACGGTGGCCGCGGATGCGTCGAGCGCTACGTCCATGCTGTATCGCAATATCGCGCGTAAGCTGGCGGCTCGGCTGGCGCAGCGTGCCAAGGATTACAGCACCAAATTCCCGACGATCGTGATTAAAAATGATTGAGCGCTAGCAGCCTGTCGGGCTTGAGCGGCTTTTGCAGCCAGATCGCTTCAAGTCTGACAGGCTGCTTGGTTCGCGCGAAGATTTTCGCATTACCCGGATTCTTGGAGTAGGCTTGAGCTGTGCCTGTAATGAGGGCACGTTCAGTACAGGAGGAGAGGCAATGAATACATGGGTTGTCGTCGCGGATGCGGCGCGTGCGCGTATTTTCAAGGTTGATGCAGTCACGAAAAACCTGGAGGAGCTCATG
Organism: uncultured Gammaproteobacteria bacterium; assembly: GCA_938004235.1. Classification (GTDB taxonomy): domain Bacteria; phylum Pseudomonadota; class Gammaproteobacteria; order Halothiobacillales; family Halothiobacillaceae; genus Thiofaba. Next base: position 10,416 of record CALKWL010000372.1, on the reverse strand, counting down.
GATCTGAGTCATCCCGAGTCGTCGTTGCACGCCAGTGAGATGGCGAGTGATGCTCCGGGTATGAGCAGCGTCAAGAACATGGAAAGCAAGTTCGGCATGGAGGAAATCGTCTCGCCCAAGGAGGAAGAGGCTATCCGCTTTGCGAAGCAACTTGCCGAGGTCATGCACAAGAGCCTGGCTGATTATGAACGTCTGTATCTTGTGGCCGCGCCGCATTTCCTGGGGCTGTTGCGCAAGGATATGGACAAGGCTGTGCAGGCGAAACTGGCTGCCGTAATTGACAAGGATTTGAGCAAGCACTCGGTCGAGGATATTCGGGCGCATTTGCCGGAGCATCTGTAACCGGCGTTTGTGACGGGAGCGGTTTGGGGCGCGCGTGCCGGCTTTCAGCGTGCCGGCTTCAACGCGCTCCAAACGTTCTTTGTTGTGTTGACGAGAGCCAGCGTCACGGCGCCGGCAAGCACCCCGAAAACACCCTCAATCAGCAGCGGGGCGATCACCGCAAAGCCGCCAATCCATCCGTGCAGGGCTTCTTCTGCGTGGTGCAGCATGTCGTGTGCGCCGGGTAGTCCATGCAGCAGAATGCTGCCGCCAACCAGAAACATGGCGGCAGTGCCCACCACCGATAGGGCTTTCATCAGCCAGGGAGCAAACAGCAAAATGCCGCGCCCCAGGGCGCGCCGGGCGTCATTGAATTTGATGAGATAAAACCCGAGGTCATCGAGTTTGACGATGCCTGCCACCAAACCGTACACGCCTGCGGTCATCAGGACGGCAATGGCTGATACCACGGCGGATTGCATGAGCAGGGAGGCGCCGGCTACCGTGCCGAGTGCAATGACGATAATCTCAGCCGAGAGAATAAAATCGGTGCGAATGGCGCCTTTGATTTTGTTCTGCTCAAACGCCAGCACGTCGGCTTCAGAGTGATGCGCTGCTGCAAGCAGTTGCGCGTGCTCCGGCGCATCGTGATGTTGTTTGTGCAGAAGTTTGTGTACCAGCTTTTCTACTCCTTCAAAACATAAGTAGGCTCCGCCGAGCATCAGCAGGGGCGTGATGAGCTGCGGTGCGATTGCACTGATAAGGAGAGCGGCTGGAACCAGGATCAGTTTGTTGACGAACGAGCCTTTGGCGACCGCCCATACCACGGGCAATTCGCGACTGGCGCTGACGCCGGAAACTTGTTGCGCATTGAGCGCCAGATCATCGCCGAGAACGCCGCTGGTTTTTTTGGCGGCAACCTTGGTCATCAGTGCGACATCGTCAAGCACAGTGGTTATATCGTCGAGAAGCGCTAAAAGCCCAGCACTTGCCATGACTTGATTCCTTGATTTTGGTTTAGTTGGCGTCAACAGGTTTTCGGGTGTGCGTGCGACCGAGCTTGCGCAGGCGTGACAGCATTGAAGGTTCAGGCATCGGCTGGTTTTGTGCTCAACGTATCGGCGCGATTGACCCAGCCGCCGCCCATGGCCTTGTAGGCGTTGATGATTTGGCCGAAGCTTGTGCTCTGCGCATCAATTGCGTTGAGCTGTGCGCTGAAGAGGTCGTCTTCGGCGTTCAAAACCTCCAGATAACTGGTCAAACCGTTTTCAAAGCGCAAGCGCGCAAAATAGGCGGACTCCTTGAGCGCTTGCACGCGTTTTTCTTGTGCGGCCAGAGCGCTGCGGCTTTTTTGGATGCCGGTCAGCGCATCATTGACCTCGCGCAGCGCTTGCTGCGCGCTTTGCAGATAACGGATTTTCTGTTGTTCGTACACGGCTTCGGCGGACATGATCTGTCCCTCGATATTACCGAAGGTCGCCAGCGGCATGGCCAGATTGGCGCCCAACCCCCAAGCCGCGGCCGAGCCACTGAACAGGCTAGACAGCGGGTTGCTGGCCGAGCCATACGCGCCGGTGAGTGAGAGCGTGGGGAAATACAGCGAGCGCGCCACGCCGACCTGGGCATTGGCGGCCTTGAGATCGGCTTCGGCGCGCAGGATGTCAGGCCGTCGTTCGAGCAGTGATGAGGGTAGCCCGGCGGGCACAGGCGGCGCGGTTAATTGTGCGATGGATTGACCGCGCGGGATGCTTCCAGGATTGCGTCCCATAAGGGTGGACAAAAGATTTTCCTGCACAGCGATCTGCTGCTCGATCAGCGGGATTGTCGCCTGCGCGAGCTGGTATTGGGATTGCACCTGCGCAAGTTCGAGCTGGGAAATCACGCCGCCCGCATAGCGCAATTCGAAAATACGCAGGGTTTCGGCGTAGTTTTTGAGTGTCGCCTGGGCAATTTCCAGCTTGCGGTCACTGGCGCGCAAGGCGATATAGCTGGAAGCGACGCCGCTCACGACGCTCAGCAGGATGGCGCGGCGATCTTCTTCGCTGGAGAGCGCCTGGGCTTGTGCAGCTTCAGTCGCGCGCCGGGTGCGGCCAAACAGGTCGATTTCCCAGGCCAGATTGAATTGCGCACTGTACAGACTGGACGGATTGGCTACGCCAGAGGGGAAAGGCGAAGCCCCTGCTTCAGTGGTGCGCGATCGGCTGGCATCGGCAGCAGCGCCGAGTTGCGGGAAATAGGCTGAACGCGTGGTTTGCAGTGCGCCAAGGTATTGATTTACCCGCGCCGCCGCCAGGCGAATGTCCTTGTTCTCACGTAGCGCCTCGCCAATCAGCTGGTTGAGAACGGGATCGTCAAAACCCTCCCACCACAGCAGATCAGCGGCGCTCAGGTCGGGGGATACTGCCGCTTCAGGGGCGGGTGTGCGCCATTGTTCGGGCATGTCCGCCTGCGGGCGGAGATAGTCCGGGCCGACGGTGCAGGCACTGAGCGTTATGGCGCTTAAAAAAGTCAGCGCCATAACGCGGGCTGTTTCCCGCCCTAAAACTACAATCTTAGGCTTCATGGTCGGCCTCCTTGGGCTGATTGGGCTTGGCCGTCAGCTCTTCGAGGGTGACAAAAAACAGCGGTACGAAAAAGGTGGCAACCAACGTTGAAAACAACATGCCGCCGATCACCCCGGTGCCAATGGCGTGCAGGCTGTTGGCGCCAGGCCCCGTGGCAATCGCCAGCGGGATGGTGCCAAGGATAAAGGCGAACGAGGTCATGACGATGGCGCGCAGACGCAGCCCCGCCGCTTCGACGGCCGCATCAACGGCGCTCATGCCGTGCCGCAGGCGTTCGATGGCGAATTCGACGATTAAAATGGCGTTCTTGGCCGCTAGTCCGACCAACACTACCAGGCCGACCTGGAAATACACATCGTTCTGCAAGCCTACCGCCCAGGTGATGAGGATCGCGCCCAGAATGGCAAACGGCACGGACAGCACTACCGCCAGCGGCAGCGTCCACTTCTCGAACATGGCGGCCAGAAGCAGGAATACTACGATCAGGCCAAACACAAAGGCGGCAGATGAGGTGCTGCCCGAGCTTTTTTCCTGCAAGGCCTGTCCCGCCCAGGCGTAGGCAAAGTCGCTGGGCAAGACCTCGCGCGCCACTTCTTCCATCGCATTCAGTGCCTGACCGGAGCTGAACCCATCCGCCGCATTGCCGGTGATTTTGACGCTGGGGAAGCCGTTAAAGCGGGTGAGGATTTTCGGCGCAGCGATATAGCGCGTGGTTATCAGGGCGGACAGCGGAACCATCGTGCCCTGGCGCGATTTGATATACACGTCCTTGAAGTCATCGGGACTGGCGCGGTATTCGGCATCCGCCTGCATCACCACCCACCAGATGCGGCTGAACTGGCTGAACTGGCCGACGATCTGCGAGCCGAACAGCGACTGCATGGCCTGGAACACATCCGCCACGGGAACATCCAGAATCTCGGCCTTGCTGCGATCCAGATCGACAAACAGCTGTTGGGTATAAGCCTTGAAGGTGCTGTTCACGCCTTGCAGTTCAGGGCGTAGCCGTGCTTTCTGCAAAAACTCATTCAACACTTGCTGCGTGGTCTGGGTGTCGCCCGCGCCCCGGTTTTGCAGATAAAACTCAAAGCCGCCGGTGCTGCCCAGGCCAGGGATCGAGGGAGGATTGATGGCGAACACCTGACCTTCCTTGATGGCGGCGAACTGGCGGTTGAGCTGTGGCAGGACGTTGAACACCGACATGGACGGGTCGCTGCGCTCGGCAAACGGCTTGAGTAGCACAAAGATCAGGGCCGCATTGTTCTTGATTTGCCCGTCCAGCAGGCTGTAGCCGTTGACCGTGCCGATATCGGCAATGGCGGGGTTGTTGCGCAGAATGCTTTCCACCTCGGTTGAGAGTTGTCCGATGACCTTGGCGCTGGCGGTGTCGGGGGCTTCCATCACCACAAAGAAATAACCCTGATCTTCATCCGGCACAAAGCTGGACGGCACCACACTGAACATAAACACGATGCTGGCCAAAACACCGACAAATAGCGTGAAACCGATGGCTCGGTGGTGCAGCATCCAGCGCACGCCGCGCAGATAAGCCTGGCGTACATGCTCGAAACCTTGTTCGAAGGCGCGGAAAAAGCCTTTTTTCTCCTGGTGCTTGTTTTTCAGTACCAGGGCGGCCAGTGCGGGCGAGAGCGTGAGCGCCACGATGCCCGAAATCACAATCGACAGAGCCACAGTCACGGCAAATTGCTGATACAGCGTCCCCGTGACGCCGCCGAGGAACATGGTCGGGATGAATACCGCCAGCAGCACCATGACGATGGAGATCAGCGCGCCGGCAATCTCGCTCATGGCGCGCTTGGCCGCTTCAAAGGGTGAAAGGCCGTGCGCGCTCATGTTTTCTTCCACCGCTTCAACGACCACGATGGCATCGTCCACCACCAGACCGATAGCCAGAATCATGCCGAACAGGGTGAGCATATTGATGCTGTAGCCCAAAAGGTGCATCCCGATAAAGGTACCGATAATCGAAATGGGTACGGCCAGGATTGGAATGATGGTGGCTCGCAGGGATTGCAGGAACACGAATACCACCAGCACCACCAGCACTACGGCCTCGAAAAAGGTGTGTTCGACCTTGTCGATGGATTCTTTGGTGAAATCACTGGTGTCGATGACGATTTTATAGTCCAGGCCGTCGGGGAACTGCCCTTTGAGCTCGCTTAAACGCGCGCGCACCAGGCGCGAGGTTTCAATCGCATTGGCGCCGGGCTGCTGGTAGATGGCAATGGTGGTGGCGGTGCTTCCGTTCATGCGGCTGCCAATGGAGTAATCCAGCTTGGCCAGCTCAACCCGTCCCACGTCGCGCAAGCGCAGGATGGCAGCGCCGCTTTCATCGGTGCGGATGATGATGTCTTCAAACTCTTCCGGCGTGCTCAGCATTCCCTGGGCGGTAACTACAAAATTCTGTTGCACCGAGGGCAGAGCGGGTGAACTGCCAAGCTGACCGATGCCAAAGGCCTGGTTCTGGCTTTGAATGGCATTGGCGACTTCTTGGGTGGTGACGCCGAGTTGTGCCAGCCGGTCGGGACGCAGCCACACGCGCATGGCAATGTCCGGCAGCCCAAGCACCGAGGCGCGGTTGGCGCCGGGTATGCGCTTGAGCTCGTCGAGCACATACAGATTGGAATAGTTGTCGATGTAGGTCGAGTCAAAGCGTCCGTCGGGTGAGAACACCGAGACCACCATCATGAAGGCGCTGGACTGGGTCTCTACGGTGACGCCTTGCTGCACCACGGTTTGCGGCAGTTGCGACATGGCCTGGCTGACGCGGTTTTGCACATTGACCTGGTTGATGTCCGGGTCGCTGCCCGGCGTGAACAGCACGTTGATGCTGACATTGCCGCTGGAGGCGCTGGTGGAATAAAAATACAGCAGGTTGTCGATGCCGTTGATTTGCGCCTCAATCGGCGCGGCCACGGTTTTGGCAATCACATCGGCGGTTGCGCCCGGGTAGCTGGCGCTGATGCTGACCTGCGGCGGCGCCATATCCGGGTATTGCTCAATGGGCGTGACCAGCATGGACAAGGCGCCGGCCAGCAGGATCAAAATGGAAATGACCGCAGAGAGGATCGGGCGTGCAATGAAATAGTGAGTGAACATGCGGGGGCCTATGCCTGGGTCTATATCTGAGTCGCCGATTATTTTTTGGGCGGGATAGCTGCTGTTTTTTGCGGCTCAACCACGTTGACCGGCTTGCCGGGCTGGACTTTCAACATGCCGTTTACCACCACGCGGTCATTGGCGTTCAGACCGTTCAGAATCAGGATGCCGGAGTCGCCATAGTAATCGCCCACCACCACCGGGCGCACTTCGGCGGTATTGTCACTTTTGATGACATACACGAAATGGCCTTTTTCACCCTGCATGACCGCGAGTTGGGGAATAACAATCGCATTCGGGCGCATGGCGCCTTTGACCTTGGCGGTGACAAACATGCCGGGGCGCAGCGTATGCTCCGGATTCGGCACGACGGCGCGCACCAAGGCGGTTCCTGTATTCTGACTGTAGGACGGATCGGAAAAGTCGATCACGCCTTCGTGTGCGTAGGTTTTGTTGTCAGAGAGCAGCAGTTCCACGCTGAGTTTTTTGCCGTCGTTCAGCGTGATGAGACCCTGCTCGACCAACTCGCTTAAACGGGTATCCATGTTTTGCGACACGCTGAAATTGACCCAGATCGGGTCGAGCGCGGCGACATAGGTGAGCTTGGAGTCGGCGGACATGGCGCTGATGTACGCGCCCTGACGCTGCATGGACTGGCTGGCAATGCCGGTCAGAGGCGCATGGATCTTGGTGTAACTCAGATTGAGCTCGGCCTGCTTGACATCGGCCTGAGCCGCGTACACTGCCGCGCTGGCGGCGTCGCGGTCGCCGGTCGCCCGATCCAGATCGCTTTGCGAGACAGCATTGAGCTTGGCCAGCGGTTTGATGCGCGCATAGGTCGCCTCGGCGGTGCGCAATCGCGCCTGCTGCATACGCAACTGCCCTTCTGCGGCTTCGAGTTGCGCCACAAATGGCTTGGGATCGAGCTGGAACATCAGCTCGCCTTCTTGCACCTTGCCGCCTTCCTTGTAATTGATGCTGTCCAGAAAGCCGGACACCCGCGCCATGATGTCCACGCGCTGCGAGCTTTCGGTCTGCGCCACAAAGCGCAGGTCGGCAGGCAGGGTCTGCGGCACGATAGTTTGCACTTCAACCGATGGCGCCGGGCGTTGGACGTGCGCGGGTGCGTCCTTGCCGCAGGCGCTCAGCAGACTGGTCAATACGATGCCCGCCAGTCCTAATCGGGCAGAGCGGACACGCCAACTGGATGGAAACATAAAATCCCCATGAGGGTCAGGAAATGGAAAATGCGAGCAGCCTGTCGGACTTGAGCGGCTTTTGCAGCCAGATCGCCTCAAGTCCGACAGGCTGTGGGGGATGATAAAGCGTTTTCTTCGGGGGTGCCATTTGACCGTGATCCTCAGCCTGACGCAGCTCTGCAAGGGAATGAGCGGGTGTCGTCTCCCTGTAACATGCCTGACCTAGGCTTCGCAGATTCAATTTTTAGTGAACGGAGCCTGTCCATGAACTTGAAGTCCCTGTTTGTATTGGCGGCCTTGCCGCTGGCGGTGTTGACCGGTTGCGGCGGTGATGATGCTGCCGTGCTGCCTCTTGCGCAGCCGATGACGCTGACCATCGCTCACATCAACGATCATCACTCCAACCTCGCTCCGCTCTCGCAAAGCCTCAACTTCAACGGCACAGCCACCACGGCCGAGATTGGCGGCTTTGCGCGCGTTAAAACAGCTTTTGATCAGATGAACGGCAAGCCTAACCTGCTCAAGCTGCATGCCGGCGATGCCCTGTCGGGTACGCTTTACTACACCCTGTTCAAGGGCGAAGCCGATGCAGCCATGATGAACACCGTATGTTTTGATGCCATGGCGGTTGGCAACCATGAGTTCGACGAGGGCGACGAGCGCCTGAAGAGCTTTATCACGACGTTGCAGGCAGGCTCATGCAAAACTCCCGTGCTTTCGGCCAACGTGATCCCGAAAGTTGGCACACCGCTGGCGCCGACCAAGAGCGACGACTACATCAAGCCCTATACCATCAAGGACTTTAACGGTCAGAAAGTCGGTATTGTCGGCCTGACCATCAAGGGCAAGACTCAGGGTTCGTCCAGCCCGCTGCCGACCACCGTGTTTGAAGACGAAACCGTCGCTGCGCAAAAGGCCATTGATGCACTCAAGGCGCAGGGCGTGAAGCGTATCGTGCTGCTTAGCCATATCGGCTACAGCAATGACAAGAGCATTGCCGCCAAGCTGACCGATGTGGACGTGATTGTCGGCGGCGACTCGCATACTTTGCTGGGTGATTTTTCTGCGTACGGCATTACGGCGTCCGGCGCGTATCCGACCGTGGCCAAGAACAAGGACGGCGACACCGTCTGCATCGTGCAGGCATCGGAATACTCCAAGGTCATGGGCGAGCTGAGCGTCAATTTCAACGCGTACGAGAGCGTGGAGAGCTGCTCGGGCAAGCCGCACATGCTTCTGGGTGAAACCTTCAAGCGCAAGGGCGCCGACGGCAAGGACTACGTGCTGAGCGGAGCCGAGCTTGACGGTGTCAAGGCCATCATCGCCAAGGACGCACAACTCTGGTCGCTCAAGCCGAATGCCGCGGCCGAAACCGTGCTCAAGGGATACGCCGACAAGGTGGACGCCATGAAGAAGGAAGTAATCGGTACGGCGGCTGAGCTGCTTTGCCTGGAGCGCATCCCTGGCATGGGCTATTCCAAAACCCCTGGCTGTAAGGAAGCTACCAATGCCCATGGAGGCGACATTTCCAACCTGGTGGCCTACGCCTTCCGCGATATGAGCATCACCTCGCAAATCGCCATCCAGAACGCCGGCGGCGTACGCATTGACGTTCCGGCGGGTGATGTGACCATCGGCACGGCCTACACCCTGTTGCCCTTCGCCAACACCCTGACCGAACTGGATATGACCGGCAAGGAAATCAAGGACGTGCTGGAAGAAGCCGTGGAATATGCGGTGAAGAGCGGCGGTTCGACCGGCGCCTATCCATACGCGGCCGGTCTGCGCTGGACCGTTGATCTGTCTAAACCCGCCGGTTCGCGCTTCAGCAATCTTGAATACAAGGGCAAAAAGGATAGCGCCTGGAGCGCCCTGAACATGAGTGCCAGCTACAAGGTGGTGACCAATAACTTCCTGGCGACCGGCCAGGATGGTTACGTAACCTTCAAGAAGGTTTCCGACAGCGGTCGTGCTCTGGATACCTATCTTGACTATGCGCAATCCTTCGTGGACTACACCAAGAAAACCAAGACCCTGACCCGCTTGCCGGTCAGCGAGTATTCCACCCAGGCGATCTACGACAAAAATGGTCTGCTGCAACAGTAATCAATAGCAGATTCATCACCGTAACAACCCGGGGCGCAGGCTCCGGGTTTTTTTATTGCCTGTTGTTCATGGATACTGGCCGTACAGGCGGGTTGAAGCGGAGGAGCTCATGGAGTTGTCGGCCTTGCGCGGTGTGGGTGAGGCTATGCTGGCGCGTTTGCACGCTTTGGGGCTGCGCACGGTCAGCGATGTGCTGCTGCATGCACCCTTGCGCTACGAGGATCGCACCCGTTTGAGCATGATTGCCAATCTACGGCATGGCGAGGATGCCTTGGTCGAGGGTATCGTTCAGCATGTGGAGCCGCGGCAAAAGGCGCGGCAAAGCACCTGGCGCGTCGGTTTGCAGGATGAAAGCGGGACATTGAATCTGTGGTTTTTCAATCCGCCTGCCGGCGTGGCCGCCATGCTCAAGCCGGGGCAGTCGCTGCGCGTGTTCGGCCAGGTTAAAGGCGGTCTGCTTGGGTTTGATATGGCTCATCCAGACGTGCTGCGTCTACCCGCACCGCTGGAAACGGCGCTCACGCCGGTGTATCCCGCTCAGGCCGGGTTGTCGCAGGGTTATTTGCGCCGGGTGGTGAGCGAGGCGCTGCATGAATGGACGCGTAAGCCGCAGATTCTTCCGGATGAGCTGCCGCCACAGTTTGCGCAAGCCTTGGTCTTGCCTGGTCTCCGGGAGGCCGTGCTGTGTCTGCATCGTCCGCCCGCGCAGACGCCCGCGCTGGACGCGGCAAAACGCCGCCTGATCTTCGAGGAGCTTTTGGCGCAGCAATTGGGGATGCGGCGCTGGAAGTCACATGCAGAACACTGGCGGGCGCGTCCATTAGACGCGGACACACGCAGCGCGCAACAATTGTGCGCAGGTTTGCCGTTTGCCCTCACGGCGGCGCAGATGCGGGTATTGCGCGAGGTTGCGGAGGATTTGTCCAAGCCACGTCCCATGCGCCGTCTGGTACAGGGGGATGTGGGGTCGGGCAAGACGGTGGTGGCGGCTCTGGCGGCCTGCGCGGCGCTGGATGCCGGGCAGCAGGTGGTGTTGATGGCGCCGACCGAGCTGTTGGCTTAACAGCATCAACGTAATCTTGCGGCCTGGTTCGAGCCCCTGGGTA
>CALKWL010000371.1 GCA_938004235.1 uncultured Gammaproteobacteria bacterium | reverse complement strand
GATTGACTGACGTGACTGGAGTTCAGACGTGTGCTCTTCCGATCTACCTGCCCCACGCCCAGAAGATCGACATCACCATCGTCGTGGACATGCTGCTCACCGGCTTCGACTCCAAGTACCTCAACACCCTGTACGTGGACAAGAACCTCAAGCACCACGGCCTGATCCAGGCCTTCTCGCGCACCAACCGCGTACTCAACGACAGCAAGCCCTACGGCAACGTGCTCGACTTCCGCCAGCAGCAGAAGAATGTGGACGAAGCCATCGCCCTCTTCTCCGGCGAGAAGATCGACAATCCGCGTGAAATCTGGCTGGTCGAGCCGGCCGCCGAAGTGCTCCGCAAGTACGAAGCCGCCGTCGCCGGCATGGAACGCTTCATGGAGAAGAAGAACCTGGTCTGCGAACCCGAGCAGGTTTACAACCTCAAGGGCGACACCGCGCGCGTCGAATTCGTCAATCGTTTCAAGGAAGTACAGCGCCTCAAGACCCAGCTCGACCAGTACACCGACCTGGAACCCGAGCAGAAGGCACAGATGGAAGCCATCCTGCCGCAAGACCAGTTGCAGAGCTTCCGCAGCACCTATCTGGAAACCGCCAAGCAGCTAAAAGATCGGCAAGCGAAGGAAGGCGATCAGGCCCCCGCCGACGTGCAGCAACTCGATTTCGAGTTCGTGCTGTTCGCCTCCAGCCTGATCGACTACGACTACATCATGGGCCTCATCGCCCGCATGACGGCGCAGAAGCCCGGCAGGACCACCATGAACCGCGAACAGTTGATCGGCCTCATCCAGGCCGACGCCAAATTCATCGACGAACGCGACGACATTGCCGAATACATCCGCAGCCTGCCGCTGGGCGAGAAGCTGATCGAGCCGGAAATTCGCGCCGGTTACGAACGCTTCAAGGCCGAGAAGAAAGTGCGCGAACTTAACCTTATCGCCGCCAAGCACGGACTGGATGCCGCCGCACTGCAAACCTTCGTGGACGAAGTGCTACGCCGCCGCATCTTCGACGGCGAAGCCCTGAGCGAGCTCATGGCCCCGCTGGGCCTGGGCTGGAAGGCGCGCACCCAGGCCGAACTGGCGCTGGTGGATGACCTCACACCGCTGCTGCACAAGCAAGCGCAGGGGCGGGAGATTTCGGGGTTGAGTGCGTATGAGCAGTAAAGGAGGAAAGCCATGCAGAACGATCTGATTCACTCTTTGACCGAGACCTTTGAGGGCCACGCGCAAACCGCAGAAAACTGGGTGGAGTACTGGCTGGCCCGCGATCTGCAACACCTATTGGGTTATGGCAAGTGGGACAACTTTCTAGGGGTGGTCTCCAAGGCCAAGACGGCCTGCGAAGTCTCCGGACATGCGATTGCCGATCATTTTGCCGACGTCGGGAAAATGATCGAGTTGGGTAAAGGGGGGCAGCGTGAGATCGACGACATCATGCTCACCCGCTACGCCTGCTACCTCATCGCCCAGAACGGCGACTCCCGAAAGCAGGAAATCGCATTCGCCCAGACCTATTTCGCCATGCAAACCCGCAAGGCGGAACTGATCGAGCAGCGCTTGCTGGAAGCCGAGCGGGTGCAGGCCCGCCGCAAGCTGTCAGACACCGAAAAGGAACTCTCCTCCGTGATCTACGAGCAAACCGGCGGCAATCAGGACTTTGCCCTGATCCGCAGCAAGGGCGACCACGCCTTGTTCGGCAAAAGCACGCAGGCGATGAAAGCGCAGTGGAAGGTACCGGACAATCGCCCACTGGCGGATTTCGCGCCCACCATCGTGCTCAAGGCCAAGGATTTTGCTACCGAAATCACCATCCACAATGCCCGTGCGCAGCAAATGCAGACAGAGCGGCAGATTTCCACGGAGCACGTCACCAACAACGAAGCGGTGCGGCAGACCCTGCTGAATCGCGGCATCCGCCCCGAAAGCCTGCCGCCTGCGGAGGATGTGAAGAAAGTCGAACGGCGTCTGACATCGGAAGAAAAAAAGGCCTTGAAGAAACCGGACACGTTGGAGAACGAGTGATGTACGCCAGTCCTCTTTTCGACGGCGAACGCCTGAGCGAGCTCATGGCCCCGCTGGGGCTGGGCTGGAAGACCCGCACCCAGGCCGAGCTGGCGCTGGTGGACGACCTGACGCCGCTACTGCACAAGCAGGCGCAGGGGCGGGAGATTTCGGGGTTGAGTGCGTATGAACAGTGAGGGAAATAACCCGCCGTTTAAACCCGTCGAATTCGACGGGTTTAAACGGCACGCCGGGATGAACCGCTTTTCCGAACACATAGATCAGGAGCGCGCGCCATGGTGCTGCCAAACAAGCTGAATATCGCCAATCAAATCGAGCTGAGCAAAGCCGAAGAAAAAATCAGCAAGCAAAAGGCCAAGCAGCTCTTCGAAAGCGGCGACATTGACCGCATGGAAGTCGGCACATTCAAAGGACTGGCACAGATTCATGCCTATCTGTTTGGTGATATTTATGAATTCGCCGGTGAGATGCGCGACGTCAATATCGCCAAGGGCAATTTCAGATTTGCCCCTCGCATGCATCTGCCGCAATCGCTGGAGTACGTCAGCGCCATGCCGGAAAGCACATTCGAGCAGATCGTCGAAAAATACGTCGAGATGAATGTCGCCCACCCTTTTCGCGAAGGCAATGGCCGCGCCACCCGCATCTGGCTGGACCTGATCCTCAAACACCGAATTCAGCGCGTAGTCGACTGGAATGCCGTGGACAAGGAGGATTACCTTTCCGCCATGGAGCGCAGCGTGGTGAAAGACGTGGAAATCAAACACCTGCTCAAAGCCGCTCTGACGGACAAGATCAACGACCGCGAACTGTTCATGAAAGGCATCGACATCAGTTATTACTACGAAGGCTATAGCGAATACCGGGTTGAGGATTTGTAAGGTGCCGATAAAGGGATGGGGCTCTCTGCTGCACAAGCTGGCGCAGGGGCGCGAGATTTCGGGGTTGAGTGCGTATGAGCAGTAAGCCAATGACCGAGGCCGAACTCCTGCAGCAGATTGCCGTGGGTGAACACAGCCGCCAGCAGTTCAAGCGCACCGTGAACCACCCTGACGCGCTGGCTGCCGAACTGGTCGCCTTTTCCAACAGTGGTGGGGGCACGTTGTTCATCGGCATCAATGACGATGGCAGCATTGCCGGACTCGATGCAGCCGAAGTACGCCGCATCAACCAACTCCTGAGCAACGCCGCCAGCCAGCACCTGCGTCCGCCCGTGCATCCCTTGACGGAAAACGTCCAGACCCGGCAAGGGCTGGTCATTGTCGTCACAGTGCCCAACGGGCTTTCCAAGCCTTATCTCGACCATCAAGGGCGCATCTGGGTCAAACAGGGCGCAGACAAGCGCCAAGTCACGGCACGCGAAGAACTGCAACGCATGTTCCAGAGTGCCGGACTGGTGTACGCCGACATCGTGCCCGTTGCCGATACCAGCAGCGCCGACATCGATGAAGCCGCCTTTCATCGTTACCTTGAAAAACACTACGGCGCCGACAGCCCCTACGCCGGTCAGCCCCTTGATGCAGCACTGCATAACCTGGGGCTGGGCGACGGGCGCGAGCTCAAGCTCTCTGGCCTCCTCTTGTTTGGGCGCAACCCGGCACGCTGGCGGCCCGCGTTCTCCATCAAGGCCGTGGCTTTTCCTGGCACTCGCCTGACCGATACCCGCTATCTGGACAGCCAGGACATCAACGGCACGCTGCAAAACCAATACACCGAAGCCCTGGCCTTCATCAAACGCAATCTGCATCGCGTTCAGGGTGAACAAGGCTTTAACTCGCCCGGCATCCTGGAAATTCCCGAAATCGTCCTGCAAGAACTGCTGGTCAATGCACTAGTGCACCGGGACTACTTCACCAGTGCCCCCATTCGCATCCTGATCTATACCGACCGGATTGAAATCATCAGCCCCGGTCATCTGCCAGACAGCCTCAGCCTAGAAGATATCCGCCAAGGCAAAACCAACCGCCGCAACCCTACGCTGGCCGAGCACGCCTTCCGGTTGCTCCCCTATCGCGGACTGGGTACTGGCATTCCGCGTGCGCTGCAGGAATGGCCACAAATTGAACTGATCAACGAAGAACGTGGCAACCAGTTCACCGCCCTGGTCCGGCGACCCGCGCCGCAATGGGAGGAAACGGCCGACCCAGTAGATGCCCCAACCGAGCCGGTTGCCGGGCAAACCACTGAGCAGCTAGAGTCACGGCTAGAGTCACGGCTAGAGTCACGGCTAGAGTCACGGCTGGCAACGCGCTTGGTATTGCTGCTCGCCCAAGCCGAGGCCGGCAAACAGGAACTGGCCCGCCAGCTCGGGCATCAGAGCGTCTCGGGTGAGTTGCACAAACAGATCCGTCGCCTGCTGGATGCGGGACTCATCGCCATGACCCGCCCCGAAACCCCCAACAGCCGCCTGCAAAAATACCGCCTGACCGACACCGGCCAGCGGATGCTACAAGACCAGCAAGGAACACCTGAGTCATGAGTGACGCACAGAACAACGAAAAATCGGCGTTGGTGCCACGGCTACGGTTTCCGGAGTTTCGGGGGGAGGGTGAATGGGAGGAGAAAACACTCGATGCTGTTTGTGAAATGCAAGCAGGTAAATTCGTTGCGGCATCTGAGATTGCAGCAACACAAGCAGACGGCCTTTTCCCGTGTTTTGGGGGCAATGGCTTACGTGGCTACACCAAGACCTTTAACCAGACCGGGCGATATTCGCTGATCGGCCGTCAGGGAGCACTTTGCGGCAATGTGAATCTCGTAGATGGGGATTTCTACGCAACCGAGCATGCCGTGGTAACAACGCCTAAAGCAGGCATTAGTACTGACTGGCTTTTCTATAACCTCTGCCTGCTTAACTTGAATCGATTTGCCACAGGCCAAGCTCAACCCGGATTATCCGTTGAGGTGCTTGAGAAGGTCGCTTGTGTAGTCCCTAACGACAAAAACGAACAACAAAGAATCGCCGACTGCCTATCTTCCCTCGACGATCTGATCACGGCGGAAACCCATGCGCTTATCGCCCTCAAGACCCACAAGAAGGGCCTGATGCAGCAGCTTTTCCCCCGCGCAGGCGAAACCCAACCCCGCCTCCGCTTCCCCGAATTCCAAGACGCCGGGGAGTGGGAGGGCGGCGAACTCGGTGCGAAGGCGAGCAAGGTTGGTAGCGGAATAACGCCGACAGGCGGTGAGAAAAATTACAAACAGGCTGGGCGGCCATTTGTCCGCAGTCAGAACGTTGGCTGGGGCATTTTGTTTCTGGACGATGTTGCTTACATTGATGAAGAAACCCACGCCTCTTTCGATTCCACCGAGATTCAAGTCCGTGACGTTTTGCTAAACATCACCGGCGCATCGATCGGACGGAGCGCAGTGGCCGATGAAAGAATTGCAGCCGGCAACGTGAATCAGCACGTTTGCATCATTCGCACGAGGCCCAATGACCTGGATCCTTTCTTTCTGAATCAATATCTAATCTCGCAACGCGGACAGAAACAGATCGACAGTTTTCAAGCTGGTGGAAACCGGCAAGGGCTCAACTTCGCGCAAATCAGATCGTTCGCGATTCCGCTTCCGCCTACCCTCGCCGAACAACAACGCATTGCCTCGTGCCTGAGCAGCCTCGACGCCCTGATCACCTTGGAAACCCAAAAGCTCGACGCCCTCAAGACCCACAAGAAGGGCCTGATGCAGCAGTTGTTCCCGGTGCTGGACGAGGCGACCGCATGAGCTCACGCCACTCGCACGCATCAGCCGGGCCGTGCTGCGTTCCCACGCTGGAGCGTGGGAACGATACGTGGCGCGGGGAGAGCATGGCCACACTGGAGCATGGGAATGCCGCCGTTCCAGAAGGTCGAGCTGCGCTCCCACGCTTGATCGTTGATCGTTTGATCGTTCCCACGCTCCAGCGTGGGAATGCCGCCCCTGACGCTCCAGCGTCCCGATGTGACGGAGCCTGAGCCATGGGCAGAAGCCGTTATGTGATTCTGGAACCCGACAAACCTCATTTCCTGACGTGCACGGTCATTGAGTGGTTGCCGGTTTTCACTCGCCCGGATGCGGTGCAGATTCTTCTGGATAGCTGGCGCCATCAGCGCGCCCATGACGGCTTGCGGCTCTATGGCTATGTGATTCTGGAGAATCATCTGCATTTCGTGGCCCAGGCGCCGCGTCTGGACAAGTGTGTAAGCAGCTTCAAATCCTTCACTGCGGCCCGGTTGATCGAGCTGCTGGAGGCGCGCAAGGCGGAGCGTCTGCTGAGCCGGATGCGTTTTGTCAAATGCGCTCACAAGCGTGACCGCGAATACCAGTTCTGGCAGGAAGGTTCACACGCTGAAATGGTGTTCAGTGAGGCGGTGATGCGAGAGAAGCTGGACTACATCCACCAGAATCCGGTGAAACGCGGCTATGTGGATGTGCCCGAGCACTGGCGCTATTCGAGCGCACGCGATTATGCCGGGCAGACGGGGTTGATGGAGGTTGATTCATGGTACTGAGACGCTGGAGCGTCGGAGGCGGCATTCCCACGCTGGAGCGTGGGAACGATCAAAGCAGCATTCCCAATGATCAAGCATTGCTGCTTACTTTCCCGAAAAGCATGGTTCCCACGCTCCAGCGTGGGAACCATCCAGTGCTGAATGAGGCGTCAGCATGACCCAGCTCATTCTCTACACCAGCGAAGACGGCCGCAGCCAAATCCAGTTGCGCGCAGAGGAAGGTACGGTGTGGCTCTCCCAATTGGAAATGGCCGAGCTGTTCCAGACCTCCAAGCAGAATGTGGCGAAGCACCTGAAGTCCATCTTTGCCGATCAGGAGTTGAACGAGGGATCAGTTGTCAACCAATGGTTGACAACTGCTTCCGATGGCAAGAACTACCGGGTAGCGCACTACAACCTCGACGCCATCCTGGCCGTGGGCTATCGCGTGCGCTCGCCGCGCGGGGTGCAATTCCGTCGCTGGGCGAGCACGGTGCTCAAGGAGTACCTGCTCAAGGGCTTCGCGATGGACGACGAGCGGCTGAAGAACCCGGATGGTCGCCCGGATTACTTCGATGAGATGCTGGCGCGCATCCGCGATATTCGCGCCTCGGAAAAGCGCTTCTACCAAAAGGTGCGCGACCTCTTCGCCCTCTCCAGCGATTACGACAAGACCGACACGGCGACCCAGCAATTCTTCGCCACGGTGCAGAACATGCTGCTCTACGCGGTGACGCAGCAGACCGCCGCCGAACTCATTCTTGCGCGGGCCAATGCCGCAGACCCGCATTTCGGCCTGCTGACCTGGAAGGGCGCGCAGGTGCGCAAACAAGACATCGTCGTCGCCAAGAACTACCTGACCGAGGACGAAATCGACACCCTCAACCGGTTGGTGACGATCTTTCTGGAGACCGCCGAGTTGCGCGCCAAGCGCCAGACCGTCACCCCCATGGCCTTCTGGCAGGAGAACGTGGGCCAGATCATTACCGCCAACGGCTTTCCTTTGCTGAGCGGCGCGGGTTCCGTCAGCCATGCCCGCATGGAGCAGAAGGTGGGCACGCTGTTTCTCGATTACGACCAACGCCGCAAAGCTCAGGAGGCCCAGGCCGCCGATGCTCAGGACGAGGCAGAACTGAAAGCGCTGGAAAGCAGGATCAAGCACCGCACAGGCAAATCATCATGACCGATCTGGAAAAACAACAACTGGGCAAGACCCTCTGGGCCATCGCCGACCAATTGCGCGGCGCGATGAACGCGGACGATTTCCGCGACTACATGCTGGCCTTTCTGTTTCTGCGCTACCTGTCGGACAACTACGAAGCCGCCGCGCAAAAAGAGCTGGGGCCGGACTACCCGGAACTGGAGCCTGATGATCGACTCAGCCCATTGTCGTTCTGGTATGCCGATAACGCTGCGGATGTGTCCGACTTTGAAAAGCAGATGCGTCGTAAGGTGCATTACGTGATCGAGCCCCAATACCTGTGGGCCAATATCACCGAGCTGGCCCGTACCCAGGACGACGAGCTGCTGCATACCCTGCAACAGGGCTTCGACTACATCGAGAACCAGTCCTTCGCCAGTACGTTCAAGGGGCTGTTCTCGGAGATCAATCTGGCCTCCGACAAGCTGGGCAAGACCTATGCCGAGCGTAATGCCCGCTTGTGCAAGATCATCGGCGAAATCGCCAAGGGGCTGATCCAGTTCAGTACCGACAGCGACGCGCTGGGCGATGCCTATGAATACCTGATCGGCCAGTTTGCCGCAGGCTCGGGCAAGAAGGCGGGCGAGTTCTACACGCCGCAGCCCATTTCGAGCATCCTTTCCGCCATCGTCACGCTGGACGGACAGGAACCCGCGACGGGGCAGCGTTCGCACCTGGATAGCGTGCTGGATTTTGCCTGTGGTTCGGGGTCATTGCTGCTGAATGTTCGCCACCGCATGGGGCCGCATGGCATCGGCAAGATTCACGGCCAGGAAAAGAACATCACCACCTACAACCTGGCGCGCATGAACATGCTGCTGCACGGGGTGAAGGATTCCGAGTTCGAGATCTTCCACGGCGACACGCTGCTCAACGAGTGGGACATGCTGCGCGAAACCAATCCGGCCAGGATGCCGAAGTTCGACGCGGTGGTGGCCAATCCGCCGTTCAGCTACCGCTGGGAGCCCAGCGAGGCGCTGGGCGAGGACGTGCGCTTCAAGAATTACGGCCTGGCGCCCAAGTCCGCCGCCGACTTCGCCTTCCTGCTGCATGGCTTCCACTTCCTGAAGCAGGACGGCGTGATGGCCATCATCCTGCCGCACGGCGTGCTGTTCCGGGGCGGGGCCGAGGCACGCATCCGCACCAAGTTGCTCAAGGACGGCCACATCGACACGGTGATCGGCCTGCCCGCCAACCTGTTCTTCTCCACCGGCATTCCGG
>CALKWL010000370.1 GCA_938004235.1 uncultured Gammaproteobacteria bacterium | reverse complement strand
GGGCGAACATCGCCCGACTGACAAAGAGTGCATGACGTTTTGGGTCAATGCAATCATCTGGGATGCGACAGTTAGGGAAAGGCTCTGCACTTTTCCAGCCTACGTCTGCTGCTGAATATGTCTTTTCTTTTCAAGAAACTTTTCCATCGCAGCGGACAAGGGGAGCTCTACATTAAAGCTTCCATATTTTTGAATAAATTCTGGCCATATCTCAGAGAGGTACCCCCTATTTCGGAAGTACGGGTGCAGCCAAACCCATTGAAGAGACCAGCATGCTGGCGCATTTTCGCATTCCACCCGGCGAAATACACAAGCTCCGAAGCAGCGATGTTTTACGGGATAATCCGGGGCAAGAAGATCACGTGCGACCTCATGGAAAAGATAGGCTTCGTAGGGAATATAACCTAGCGTAGTCGGTGTTTCAGCTGCTTCGAAAGGGACAAAGTCATAAGCAAATTCGCGACGAAAATGCTTGGCGAAGGTTTCGACAAAGCGGCGTATACGATATGGCGAGTCAGGTACCACAAGAAGTGGGCTTGGGGAATTTGTCAGGGAAGTGCTTACAGGTGGTTCGAGTGAGTAATAGCTCATTTAATGCCCACCGCTAGCACGTCAGCCGTAAGGCGGAAAAGCGCAGAACCTTCCACAAAATAAAACGAAAGTACATTAAGCCCCTTCATCCGTTTGCGATTCCTTCGCTTTACGCATCACACGCCGGATACCGATAAAAAAGGCGACATGAAGAAGAATCGTCACCACAATGATGACGATCCAGAGGGGATTGTTCAGCAAAAGCTGCATGGAATGAGTCGATGATTAATCGACCAACTGGTACAGCGCACCGCAATAAATACAACGCGCTTGGCCGCCATTTTCTTCCACCGGAATGTACACGCGCGGGTGGGAATTCCACAGGCTTTCATCATCACGCGGGCAATGCACGGGCAAATCACTACGACGTACCTGAATAACCTTGATGCTATTTGGAGTTTTAAAGTCCTGCGGATGCGCGGCGGTATTTGGATTCATGTGAAACCTCCCTCATTAAGCCACGTAGGACAACCAACCCAAGTGCTTGGGATGGCGCCCATGCACTACATCAAAATACAACGCTTGCAGGCGTTCGGTAATCGGACCGCGTGAGCCAATGCCTATGGGGCGGTTATCCACTTCGCGGATCGGGGTGACTTCGGCGGCAGTGCCGGTGAAGAAGGCTTCGTCGGCGACGTAGACTTCGTCGCGGGTGATGCGTTTCTCAACGATCTTCAGACCCAGTTCGTCGGCCAGCAGGAAAATTGTCTTGCGGGTTATGCCGTCCAGTGCGGAGGTGAGATCGGGGGTATAGATGACACCATCGCGCACGATGAAGATGTTTTCACCCGAGCCTTCGGCCACATAGCCTTCGGCGTCCAGCAGCATGGCCTCGTCGTAACCGTCTTGCAGTGCCTCGCGCAGCGCCAGCATGGAGTTCATGTAGTTGCCGTTGGCCTTGGCCTTGCACATGGTGATGTTGACGTGGTGGCGGGTGAAGGAGGAGGTGCGCACGCGGATACCGCGCTCCATGCCCTCCGCACCTAGATAGCTGCCCCAAGTCCAGGCAGCGACGATGCAGTGTACTTTCAGGTTATCAGCACGCAGACCCATGCCTTCGGCGCCGTAGAAGCACATGGGGCGGATATAGGCGGATTCGAGTTTGTTCTCGCGCACCACCGCGCACTGAGCCTGGTTTAGTTCGGAAGCTGACCACGGCACGTCCATGCGCAGGATTTTAGCGGAATTGAGCAAACGCTTGGTGTGCTCTTCCAGGCGGAAAATGGCGGTGCCCTGCTCAGCCTTATAGGCGCGCACGCCCTCAAACACGCCCATACCGTAATGCAGGGTGTGGGTGAGAACGTGGGTCTTGGCTTCGCGCCAGTCAACCATCTGGCCGTCGTACCAGATCAGTCCGTCACGATCGGCCATGGTGTGAAGGGATGCCATCTCTGAAAACTCCTCGAAAATCGTACTCGCGTATTGCGCTGAAAAATATTGCGGAATTATGGCATGGAAGCCGCGTCAGGCTCCATCCTGCGCCGCCACACTTCGCGCACAAATTTGCGCTCGGCGGCAAACTCCTCTGCATCAATCAGGGTTTTGCGGTTTTCCAATACCAGGCGATGACCGCGGTCACGCAGGCGACGGTAGATTTCGGCCAGCCCGGCGCTTTCATCAAGGTCAAGAATGCCCGCAGCGGCAAGGTCGTCAAGCTGACGCACGTTATCACTCCAGCGCACGATATCCGGGTGCGCGTGTGCATGGGCGAGCAAATGATATTGAACGATAAACTCGATATCGGTCAGACCGCCGACACCCGTCTTGATATGAAACTTCGCAGGATCCTTCTGATCCAGTTCGACGCGCATCTTGTTGCGCATTTCCACCACGCTGGCGCGCAGCACCTGGCGATCACGCGGCTGGCACAATATTTCACGACGCACGTTCTCAAACACCGCCTTGATGCGCTTTTCGCCCGCCACCCAACGCGCCCGGGTCAGCGCCTGATGTTCCCAGACCCAGGCATGGTGTTGCTGATAATCGGCAAAGGCGCTCAAGCTCGACACCAGCAAACCCGAGGCGCCATCCGGTCGCAGACGGGTATCCACCTCGTAAAGCACACCCGCCGGCGTTTGCGTTGTCATGCGCGAGATCATTTTTTGTGTCACCCGTGCGAAAAAATACGCATTGTCCAAGGGGTTCAACCCATCGGTTTCTTGCTGTTCGCCGGCGGAATCATGCAGAAAAACAATGTCCAGATCCGAGCCGTAACCCAACTCGAGCCCGCCAAGTTTGCCGTAGCCAATCACTGCCAAACCTGGCACATAAACTCGGCCGTTCAGCAGGCAAGACGGCGTGCCATGCTTTACAACCAATTCACGCATCGATTCGCGATAAACCTCGTCCAGCAAGGTTTCTGCCATCCAGGTCAGGTGATCGCTGACCTGCATCACCGGTAAAATGTCCATGATGTCGGCGGCTGCGACACGCAACATGTTGATTTGTTTGAAGCGACGCAGCTCATCCATTTGCCGCTCCATGTCGCCGTCCGTTACATGCACCAGCATGTCGCGCAGTTCATCCTGTAGTTCCCGTGCATTCGGCGGGGCAAACAGAGTGCGAGCATCGAGCAATTCATCGAGCAAAATAGGGTGCAACGCAAGCTGCTCGGCAATCCACGGGCTCGCCGCCATCAGACGCGTCAACAATTCAAGCGCCTGCGGATTTTCCAGCAAGAGCGCAAGATACACGCTGCGTCCGCCTATGCGCGCCAGCAAGGCCAACATACGCGGCAAAACCTCAAGAGCTTGCTCTTCGGCAGCCACACAACGCAGCACGCGCGGCAATAACCTTTTCAAACGATCACGCGCTGTATCGCTCAAATGGCGGATAAAGCGTTCCTGGAGGAACGCCTGGATCTGGGTCAAAACGGCTGCAGAAACATCCTGGTCGAACCCTTCATTGAGCAAGGCCTGCTGCGCAGCGTCACCATGCAGCAGGCCACCGCATACCTCATCCAAACCAGAGTGCGCATCCTCGCCAGATTCATGAAGCACACGAAAAACCCGGCGGAATACCCGATGGACGCCTGCACGTACCCGATTGAGATTTTCGATAAAACCTGCCCAATCCGCGTACCCCATACTGAAAGCCAGTCGCAAGCGCTCATGGGCATTTTCAGGAAGCAGCTGGGTTTGCTGATCGCGCGCGGCCTGCAAACGGTTTTCCACCCGACGCAGCACATCATAACCTTCGGTCAGCCTCTGCATTTCATCCGGGCTCAGGATTTCATCCTCTGCCAGCACCCACAGGATTTGCAGAATACTGCGTTGTTGCAATGCCGGTTCACGTCCGCCGCGCAGAAGCTGAAACACCTGACCGATGAACTCAACTTCACGAATTCCGCCGGGGCCAAGTTTGACGTTATCGCGCATTCCCTTTCTGGCCATTTCGCGCTCAATCATGCTTTTCATTTCGCGCAATTGGCCAAAAGCGCCGTAATCGAGATAGCGCCGATACACAAAGGGACGCAACTGGCGCATCAAGCGCTCACCGGCGACCATATCCCCAGCCATCGGTCGCGCCTTGATGAGTGCATAACGCTCCCATTCGCGGCCATGCAAGGTGTAATACAGCTCCATCTGCTCAAAAGTCAGCGCCAAAGGACCTTCATCGCCCCAAGGGCGCAAGCGCATATCCACACGGAAAACAAAACCTTCCTCCGTACGCGCATCAATGGCACGAATCAGGCGCTGACCCAGACGGGTAAAAAATTCACTATTGTCGAGTGGCTTGGCGCCATCGGTTTCACCTTCATCATCAAAGGCAAAAATCAGATCAATATCCGAAGAAAAATTAAGCTCATGCCCGCCGAGCTTACCCATACCAAGCACAACAAGACCGACAGGCTGGCCTTGTGCATCGCGCGGCGTACCGTGGCGAGTTATGAGCTGGGTGCTCCACCAATCGAGCGCACCCTGAACTGCCGCATCTGCCAGCCAGGTCAGTTCATGCAAGGTCTCGGATGTATCCGCCCAGCCCGACAAGTCACGCCAGGCGATACGCACCATTTCCCGACGGCGAAACAGGCGCAAAACCCGTAACAAGCTGGTTTCGTCCGAAACATGAGTTAATTTCGAAGACAGACGTTGTTTGAAATCAGCGTATTCATACGCCGTGAACACATCGCCGCTCTTAACCAGTTCGGCAAGCAAGCCCCTCTGACGGCGTAACGATTCGACAACAAACGGACTGGAGGCAAATGCCAACGGATAGCTTCGCGCAATATCAGCATTTTCTAAAAGGATTTCCCGGTCAGAAATATCTAAACTAAGAACCGCCTCATCAACTTCCTTCTGTAAATCGCTATCCGGCAGATTCATTCCGCAAGACTCCATTAAATATCGATATTGTTCACCGACAAGGCATGGCGCTCGATAAAATCACGACGTGGTTCAACCAAATCACCCATAAGGGTTGTAAAAACCTCATCGGCAGCAATTGCATCTTCAATGCGCACTTGCAATAAACGCCGGGTTTCCTGATTCATTGTCGTTTCCCAAAGCTGTTCAGGGTTCATTTCACCCAAACCTTTATACCGCTGAATAGATAAGCCCTTGCGAGCTTCATCCATCAGCCATTGAATCACATCTTCAAATCGGCGAATCGCCTTTGACTCATTGCCGCGACGAATAATTGCATCAGTTTCAAGCAAGCCATAGACCCTATCCGAATGCTCAGCAAGCAAGCGGTAATCATTGGAATTAAAAAAGTCGCGATCAAAATCCCAGCTATGGCTTAATCCATGTTGATCACGGGTCAAACGAATTACCGGCTCACCTTCGATCATAATTAATTCAGCATGATGCTGAACACGAGCATCCATACCCTCATTAAGAAGTTTCGCCCAACGACTTGCCCATTCCTCGGATAATGCCAAACTAGCAGCATCCAAACGCGGCAAATCAAGCAAATGTTCGACAGCGGAGCGATCAAAGCGACGAGCCAAACGCTCAATCACTGTACGTGCAGACAAATGCGCGCGCGCAAGCTGCTCCAGCGCCGATCCTGTGATAGGAGGAACATCCTCAGATACATGCAAATAAGCGCCATCAATGGCCTGTTGCAACAGGTAAGCGCTCATTTCAACATCGTCTTTGACGTATTGTTCTTGTTTACCTTTTTTGACTTTATAAAGCGGCGGTTGACCAATATAAATGTGCCCACGTTCAATCAATTCAGGCATTTGGCGATAAAAGAATGTAAGCAGCAAAGTGCGGATGTGTGAACCATCCACATCGGCATCGGTCATGATAATGATTCGATGGTAGCGTAATTTATCGGGATTATAGTCATCACGGCCAATACCCGTACCTAATGCAGTAATCAGAGTACCGACTTCAGCTGAACTGAGCATCTTGTCAAAACGTGCTTTTTCCACATTCAAGATTTTTCCCTTCAGCGGTAAAATAGCCTGGGTGCGTCGATCACGACCTTGTTTTGCAGAACCTCCTGCAGAATCTCCTTCCACAAGGAATAACTCAGATTTTGCTGGGTCTTTTTCCTGACAATCGGCTAGTTTTCCTGGCAAACCGGCTATATCCAAAGCGCCTTTGCGGCGTGTTAGTTCTCTGGCTTTTCGCGCAGCATCACGAGCTCTTGCTGCGTCGATAATTTTCCCGGTAATGGCATTCGCCTCAGCAGGACGCTCCAATAAGAAATCATTCAAAATATCAGCAACAAGATTTTCGACGGGTGCTTTGACTTCGGAAGAAACCAGTTTGTCCTTGGTTTGCGATGAGAACTTGGGATCAGGGACTTTAACTGAAAGAACAGCCATTAAACCTTCACGCGCGTCATCTCCAGATATGTCAATTTTAGCTTTCTTGAATAAACCCTCTTTTTCCATGAATTGATTCAAGGTTCGCGTGAGAGCGGCGCGGAATCCGGCTAAATGAGTGCCTCCATCCCGTTGCGGAATGTTGTTGGTAAAGCAGTAAACGCCTTCGTTATAACTATCGTTCCATTGCATGGCGACTTCAACGCCTATGCCGTCTTTTTCTCCATTAATATGCACTACAGTAGGATGAATCGGAGTTTTTCCACGATTGAGATGTTCCACAAAGGCGCGAATTCCACCTTCATACATGAAAATATCTTCACGACCGCTAATTTCATCTTGTAAATGAATATTAACTCCCGAGTTAAGAAATGAAAGCTCTCTTAAACGCTTAGCTAGAATGTCATAATGAAATTCCAGCTGACTAAAAATAGTTGAACTTGGTTTAAATCGAACTTTAGTACCTGTACCCGTAGCTTCACCTATTTCCTTTAGCGGATATAAAGGTTCGCCTAAATGGTATTCCTGACGATATTTTTTTCCATTACGACGGATTGTAAGTTCAAGAGTATCAGAAAGTGCATTGACAACTGAAACTCCCACTCCATGTAAGCCGCCAGAAACTTTGTAGGAATTGTCATCAAATTTTCCGCCCGCATGTAACACGGTCATGATGACTTCAGCTGCCGAACGGCCTTCTTCCTGATGAATATCAACGGGAATGCCGCGTCCATCATCAGCGACACTGACTGAGCCATCCGCATGCATAACAACATCGACACTTGAACAATAACCAGCTAAAGCTTCATCAATTGCGTTGTCTACGACCTCAAACACCATGTGGTGCAGGCCTGAGCCGTCATCCGTATCACCGATGTACATGCCGGGACGTTTCCGTACAGCATCAAGTCCTTTAAGAACCTTGATGGAACTGGAGTCGTAGGCATGAGAAGAGACATTTTCATCAATCGAATCAATAAGATGAGTCATATTTCCATCAGAAGTCATTGTATTTCGAGCCAGATTCTTCAGTAACGCTGGATCATAGCACGACTACCTTCCCATCTCTGAGAAGAAACTAGATCGGAAGAGCGTCGTGTAGGGAAAGAGTGTAGATCTCGGTGGT
>CALKWL010000369.1 GCA_938004235.1 uncultured Gammaproteobacteria bacterium | reverse complement strand
CATACGAGTTGGACTGACGTGACTGGAGTTCAGACGTGTGCTCTTCCGATCTGGAATGTTTCTGCGCTGGAAACACGTCGTTCCCAATTTTTTGG
Source organism: uncultured Gammaproteobacteria bacterium (assembly GCA_938004235.1). GTDB lineage: Bacteria > Pseudomonadota > Gammaproteobacteria > Halothiobacillales > Halothiobacillaceae > Thiofaba. The sequence goes on along the minus strand of CALKWL010000369.1, from coordinate 7,409 downwards.
ATGGCATTTACTACGTCGGAGCAACCATCAGTACACTCGGTTATGGCGATATCGTGCTCAACAAGCCTTGGCGTCAGATGGGTGCGCTCATTGCCATCAGCGGTGTTTTGAAGTTCGGCTGTTCCACCGCCTTCCTGTTTTTTGTTATACAGAATGTGTGGAGCTGGAAACTCTAGGTAAATGCTGATTTATTCCATCCATGGAATAAATCAGCATTTACCTAGCAGGATGTTGAAAAAGTGCAGGAAAGCCCTTTTTCAACATCCTGCTAAGCGCCGAGCGCATCCAGAACGTCATGGGCGATATCGGCATGAGCATTCTGACGCGCATTTTGGGGCTTTTGCTTCTGTCCGCTGCCGTGACCTCGATTTTGAGTGCGACCGCCGACTTCTTTCCGGCCTTGGTGGCGACACCCCGATCATCATGACGGGCGCGTAACCATTTCTCTTCCCAGGGGCGTCAACACACGACCGACCCATTTCAACACCCTGTTAAACCACGAGCCCGTGGCCCTTGTCCGGGGTGTTTTTGCATGCGGCGTGATTGTTGCAAACCTTACAAAAGCATCCAAAGGCGAGGTTGCGGCTGAGCGTCTGTCGCTTTCGTTTAATTCAACGCACTGAAAATAAACATATTTATTTCTGGCACTACACTTGCTTTATCTGGTTATAAACAAGTCAGTGAGTTGTAGCCGCCATGTTCCCACCCAGCATTATTATTGACGACACGACCTTGCGCGACGGCGAGCAGTCGGCGGGTGTGGCGTTTAATCTCGATGAAAAAATCGAGATTGCAACATGTCTGGATGCGTTGGGCGTGCCGGAGCTGGAAATAGGCATTCCGGCCATGGGCGACGTCGAGCGCGAGGACATCCGCGCTATCGCAAGCCTGGGGCTCAAGGCAAACCTGTTGGTGTGGAGCCGGATGCGCGCTGATGACCTTGACCTGTGTCGCGATCTGGGCGTGACGATGGTGGATATTTCCATTCCGCTTTCTGACCAGCAGATTCAGCGCAAACTGGGCAAGTCGCGTGCCTGGGTGCTGGAGAGTATTGAGTATCACGTCAAGCTGGCCGCTGATCTGGGGTTGGGTGTCACCGTCGGCGGCGAGGATAGTTCGCGTGCCGATGAGGATTTTGTGCTGTGCGCGGCGGAAACGGCGCAGGATGCCGGAGCGCAGCGTTTTCGCTTTGCCGATACCCTGGGCGTGATGGAGCCTTTCGGCGTGTTTGCGCGCATCGGCGCGTTGCGTCGTGCCATCGACATCGACATTGAAATGCACGCGCATGACGATCTTGGACTGGCCACGGCAAATACCCTGGCGGCGGTGCGCGGCGGCGCGACGCATGTGAATACCACGGTCAACGGACTGGGTGAACGTGCCGGCAATGCGGCTCTGGAAGAAGTCGCGGTCGGCTTGCACAAATTGTATGGACAGCGCACTGGAATTGACCTGACGGGCTTTCCTGAGCTTTCCGCACAGGTGGCGCGCGCTTCCGGGCGTGCGGTCGGCTGGCACAAGAGCGTGGTCGGCGAGGGCGTCTTCACCCATGAGGCGGGCATCCATGTGGATGGCCTGCTCAAGGATCCGGCAAATTATCAGGCGCTCGACCCGCAGGATGTGGGACGTCAGCATACCCTCGTGCTGGGCAAGCATTCCGGTGCACAAGGCGTGATGGCCGCCTATGCCCGGCTGGGGCTGACGCTTGCGCGCACCGAAGCCGACGAGCTGTTGCCGCGCATCCGGGCTTTTGTCACCCGCATCAAGCGCGCGCCTTTCCCGGTGGAGCTGGTGGCGTTGTACCGTGAGTTGGGCAGGCGTCAGACGGTGCCTGCTCCGCAGTACGACAGGGCGGCCTGAAATGGACGGCGAAGTCATGAAAACAGCCGTTTCCCCAGCGCGCAGCGGGCTGTGGGCGATTTTGCGCGAGGATGTGGAGTGCGTGTTCGCCCGTGATCCGGCGGCGCGCACGCGCATCGAGGTGCTGCTGACCTATCCCGGGGTTCATGCGGTCATGCTGCATCGCCTGGCGCACGGGATGTGGCGGCGCGGCTGGCGTTTCCCGGCGCGGATGCTTGGTTCATTGACCCGTTTCATGACCAATATCGACATTCATCCCGGCGCGCTTATCGGACGCCGCCTGTTTATCGATCACGGCGCAGGTGTGGTGATCGGCGAAACCGCCGTGCTTGGCGACGATGTCACCCTGTATCACGGCGTGACCTTGGGCGGCACCAGTTGGCGCAAGGGACGGCGTCATCCGCAGCTTGGTGACGGCGTACTGGTCGGCGCGGGGGCGAAGATTCTCGGCCCCATTCTGCTCGGCGCGCGGGTGCGCGTCGGCGCCAATTCGGTGGTGGTCAAGGATGTGCCCGCCGACCGCACGGTGATCGGTATTCCGGGGCGCGTGGTGCGCACCGAGCGCGAAAGCGCGTCGCCGGACGGCATCAATCTTGACCATCATCTGATTCCCGACCCGGTCGGCAAGGCGCTTTCCTGTCTGCTTGATCGGGTGAAAGCCCTGGAGTCGCGTTTGCAGGCGGCGGGTCTTGACCCGTTTGATGTGCCCTGCGGGGTGTGCGATGGGCAGGGCGAGTGCGCTGTGGACAATATCAATGCGCCCAGCCTCAAGCCATCGAAGTCCGACAAGGAGGCCGTGTAATGGATTTGCTCGATTTCGATGCCCAGCCGTTGTACTACGACGATCCCTTGCCGTTCGAGGTTTGGGAGCTGCTCGAAGCCGCGGCAAACGCCTACGCCGAAGGTGCGGCGGATGCCCCCTTGGCGCGCGCCGAGGCGTTGGCGCCGGAGTCTTTGGCGGTGCTCGTTGCGCTTTACCGCAATCATTTTTATCGCCATCGTCTTGATGATGCGCGCACCGTTGCCTTGCGCGCACTGAGTGTCAGCGCGGCACGTCTGGGTTGGCCCGCCGACTGGCGCGAGCTCACGCTGGAGCAGGTCGCGCAACAGCGTGCAGGGACGGGAATGACTCTGTTGCGCTTCCATCTGATGACACTCAAGGCGCTGGGTTATCTGGATTTGCGCTTAGGGCGCACCGAACAGGGTTGTGCTGTATTGGAACATTTGAGTCGTCTTGATCCGCTGGATCGGCTGGGAGCGGGAGCCTTGCTGGATACGGCGCGTCTGGCGCTGTATTGATTGGTTGACGGATGTTGAAAAAGGGCTGTCCTGCCCTTTTTCAACCCGCCGCGCCCGGCACATGTCCGTGCGCGGCGACGACGAATCAAATACACAGGTATTTGATTCGCGGGCGAGGCTCCATGCCTCGCCTTAACTCGCCTTAACAGGCCGTTGAAAACGGCCTGTTGACCCGACCCTGGTGGTCGGACTGTCTTGAACCGTGTGGAGGAGCCTGAACATGACCGAGAGCGAACTTGATGATCTTCTGGAAGAGCTGTCTTCTGCCGAGGAATTTCTCGATTTTTTCGAGATTGATTACGACGAGCGTGTGGTGCAGGTCAACCGCTTGCACATTCTGCAACGTTTTCACACCTACCTGAATCAGGCGAGCGCCGCCCTGCCGGATGGCGGCGAGACGCGCTTTATGGCCTACCGTGCTTTGCTGGTGCGCGCTTATCAGGACTTCGTTGATTCGGACGCGTTGACCGAAAAGGTGTTCAAGGTGTTCCACATGCACGAGCCGCAAACCACGTTTGTGCCGTTCAGCCTCTGAGTACCCTGCCATGCGCTCACGTTTTGATTTTGGCGATGCGGTGCGGGTGATCCGCAATGTGCGTAATGACGGCACCTATCCCAATATGGCCGTGGGCGAGCTGCTGGTGCGCCGGGGAAGTGTCGGCCATGTGCTCGACATTGGCACGTTTTTGCAGGATCAGATCATCTACACCGTGCATTTTCTCGATCAGGGGCGCAAGGTCGGTTGCCGTGAAGAAGAACTGATAGGGGCGGATGAGCCGTGGAGCCCGAGCCGTTTCGAGGCGCGCGAGAAAGTGCGCACGCGGCTGAGTCTGGCGGTGGGTGGCGAGATACGTGTGCCCGCGGGCACGGTGGGCGAGGTGTTGCGGGTGATCCGTGACGCGGCGGGCGAGGGGCGCGTGATCTATCACATGATCTTCCCCGGCGAAGTTTTGCAGGTGCCCGAAGCGCTGTTGGAGCCCCTGGGCGAGGGTGAAGCGCCGAGCGCATCCGGTAAGGAGGGCGGGGAATGAGTCTGTCCTATTGTGAGTTTCAGGTGGCGCAGCAACTTTTTGGCAGCACGCCTGATGCACTGGATGACGCCCAGCGTCGTCGGGTGGATGCCGTGACCCGACGGCGGCTGGAGATTGAGAGCCTGGTGCTGTCGAGCCCGGAGGGGCGCGCGGTATGTGTTCCGGAGGCCACACTTGCGCGTGCGCTGAACGAGCTGCGCGAGCGTTATGAGGATGCGGCGACTTTTCATGCAGCGCTTGCCCAGGTCGGGTTGGATGACGCGAGTCTCAGGCAGGGCTTACAGCGGCAACTGGCGGTCGATAGCGTGCTGGAGCGTATCGGCGCCGAGGTCGATGCGGTCAGTGAGCTGGATGTCGAGCTGTTTTACCGTCTCAACAGCGAGCGTTTCATCAATCCGGAGCGGCGGCGCGCACGCCATGTTCTGGTCACGATTAATGAGGATTTTGCGGAAAATCGGCGTCATCCCGCTTTGCAGCGTATCCAGCAGGCGGCTGGCGAATTGGCGACGCGCAGTTTTGAAGATGTCGCGCAACGCTACTCGGAATGCCCGACTGCGATGCAGGGCGGAATGTTGGGCGTGCTGCGGCGCGGCCAGCTCTACCCTGAGCTTGAGGCGGTTCTGTTTGCGCTGCGGGTGGGGGAGACCTCGGATGTGGTCGAATCGCCGCTGGGTTTTCATCTGTTGCGCTGCGAGGCGATTTTTTCCGAACAACGCGAAAGTCTGGCGCAGGCCGCGCCGCGCATTCGTGAGCATTTGCATGACAAACAGGTTCAGCAGAAGCAACGCGCCTGGCTGGAGCAATGTGCGGCGCAATCTTGCGCTGCGAATTAGGGTTAATCGAAAGGGGAATTATCATGGCGAGCAATGATCTTGATGTTTTTCATCACATCGGCGGGTTTACGTCACAGGATGAGCTTGATCTTGTCGCACTGGCGCCGCAGGTGCGCGAAAAGATCCCGGGGGTCAACGAGGCCTTTTATGCGCGTCTGCTCAGCCGCCCGGAAGTGGCGAAGCATATCGAAGGCAAGCTGGAGCGTTTAAAAGATACGCATCGCAACTGGATGACCGATCTGGTGGGCGGGGTGTACGACGAGGCGTTTTGGGAGCGTCAACGGCATATTGGCCGCGTGCATGTGCAGGCGAAGATTCCACCGCTGTTCGTTTCGGCCAGCATGAGTTTTTTGCGCTCCGAGTTGCCGCGCGTGTTGACCGAACAGGCCATGACGCCGGATGAGGCCGAGCGGGTGCAACGCGGGCTGTCGGCGCTGCTTCGCCTGCTGGATCTATGCCAGATGCTGATTGACAAGGCCTACGAAGATGAGCGTTTGCTGCGTCTTTCGGAGGCTACCGGGATGCGTCCGTCGCTGATCGAAAACCTGATTGGCCTGCGCGCGGCGTGATGAACGACTCGCCAGTGAGCGCACGCCATGAGGCGAGCGAATGGCGCACTGCCCTTGACTGGTCGGCTTATGCCCAGGTCGGTCAGGGCGATGCCTACGCAGGCATTCCGAAAAGCGGCGGCGATTTCGCCCGCGCGGTGGCCTTGTGCATGGGCAATCGCGCCTGCCAGCGTAAAGAGCGCGGGGTGATGTGTCCGAGCTTTCGCGTCACCGACGATCCGGCGCATTCCACCCATGCGCGTGTGCTGGCGCTGAAGGCCGCGCTCAACGGCGAGCTGGGCGACGACCCGTTCAATGATCCGCGTTTGCTGGACGCTCTGGAGTTATGTGTCTCCTGCAAGGGTTGCAAGCGCGAGTGCCCGAACGGGGTGGATATGTCGGCGCTGAAAATCGAAGCGCAGGCACAACGCAACGCGCGCCATGGGGTGCCGCTGCGTGAGCGCATGATTGCCGCCCTGCCGCGTCTGTTGCACGGATTGCCGGGGCTGGGTGCGGCGCTGAGGTTGCGCAATCGTTTGCCCTGGGTGCGTCGCTTGGGTGAGCGCCTGTTGGGTATTGCGGCGGCGCGCGAACTGCCGCAGCCCGCCGCACGCGCCTTTAAGGATCAGCCGGGCGCGTATGAGGCGCAGGATGGGCGCGAGGTGGTTTTGCTGCTGGATACCTGGACGCGTTATTTCGAACCCGGCGTGGCCGAAGATGCCGTTGCGGTGCTGTGTGCCGCCGGATACCGGGTGATCGTGGCGCAGCCCGCGGAGGCGGATCGTCAACCCGCGCGTCCGCTGTGTTGCGGACGTACCTGGCTGGCGGCGGGCATGACCGCGCAGGCGCAGGCCGAGGCGGCGCGCATGTTGAGCGCGCTGCTGCCGCATGTCGAGGCTGGTCGCCCGATCATTGGTCTGGAGCCGTCTTGCCTGTTGAGCCTGAAGGATGAGTACCGCCAGCTCGGGCTGGACAAGGCGCAGGTCGAACGCCTGGCCAGGCAGGTTTTTTTGATCGAAGATTTTATGGCGGCTGAACAGGCCGCCAAGCGGCTCAAGCTGGACTTGCGCGCCATGCCGGATATGCGCGTGCTGGTGCATGGACATTGCCACCAAAAAGCCTTCGGCGGCATGAAAGCGGTGCGCAAGCTGCTTGGTTTGGTACCGCAACTGCGCGTCGAGCTCGTTGAGGCCAGCTGCTGCGGCATGGCGGGCAGTTTCGGCTACGAGGCCGAACACCACGCCGTTTCCATGCGCATGGCCGAGGATGCCTTGCTGCCTGCCGTACGCGCCGCGCCTGAGGCGATGATTTTGGCCGATGGCTTTTCCTGCCGCCAGCAGATCAAGGCCGGCGCTTCGCGTGAGGCGCGTCATGTGGTCAGCCTGCTGCGCGCGGCGCTGGCCGAATCTGAATCCCAACCCATTCAACGACCTGAAGGAGATTGATTATGCCTCGTCCGAAAAAACACGTCTTTGTCTGCGTCCAGGCACGCCCGCCGGGTCACCCGCGCGGCTCGTGCCAGGAAAATGGCAGTATGAATGTCTATAACGCCTTTGCTGCCGAATTTCAGGCGCGCAATCTTTGGGCATCTTTTGCATTGACCAATACGGGCTGTCTTGGCCCATGCCACGAGGGGCCAAGCGTGCTGGTCTACCCTGAGGGCATCATGTACATCGGCGTGCAGACCGAGGACGTGAAGTCGATCATTGACGAGCATCTGTTCGCTGATCGTCCCGTCGAACGCCTGCTTGCGCCGAAGGAGGTCTGGTGATGAGCGTTGAATACGATATGGAGATCGGAAGAGCACACGTCTGAACTCCAGTCACGTCAGTCAATCT
>CALKWL010000368.1 GCA_938004235.1 uncultured Gammaproteobacteria bacterium | reverse complement strand
TTCCCTACACGACGCTCTTCCGATCTCAACCTGGACGCGCTGCGTCTGGAAAATCTGCCTGACGACATGCCGACGGATGGAGCCCAACAGATTCTGGCCATGGCGCAGCGCATCCGCGACGCGGGCAGCCCCAAAGCGGTCGAACCGCCCGCAGGTCTGGGGCTGGAGTTGCGCCCCTACCAGCTCGAAGGTCTGGCGTGGCTGACGCATCTGCGCGATATCGAGCTCGGCGGCATATTGGCCGACGACATGGGTCTGGGCAAAACCGCGCAGACGCTCGCCTTTCTGTTGCGCGAAAAACAGCAAGGCCGCCTGGAGCGCCCGGCACTCATCATCCTGCCGACCTCGCTGCTCTTTAACTGGCGACGCGAGGCTGCGCACATTACCCCGGCGCTGCGCATACTCACCCTGCACGGCACCGAGCGGCATGAGGCCTTCGAGCACATTGCGGATCATGATCTGGTGTTAACCACCTACCCGCTGCTATGGCGCGACATTGAACGCCTGGAGCAGGAACAGTGGAGCATGCTGGTGCTCGACGAAGCGCAAACGGTCAAAAACGAGGCCAGCCAGGCGGCACAGTCGATTCGTCGCTTGCAAGCTGACCACCGACTTTGCCTGACCGGCACGCCGATGGAAAATCACCTGGGCGAACTGTGGTCGCAATTCGACTTTTTGCTGCCCGGATTTCTTGGCGACAAAACCTACTTCACCCGCACCTTCCGTACACCGATTGAAAAAGGCGGCGACACCCTGCGCCGCGATGTACTGGCGCGTCGCCTGCGCCCCTTCATGCTGCGTCGGCGCAAGGAAGATGTGGCGGCAGAACTGCCCCCGAAAAGCATCATCCTGCGCAGCGTGGAGCTCGAAGGCGCACAACGTGACCTGTACGAAACCGTGCGCGCCGCCATGGATGAAAAGGTGCGCCAATCCATTGCCAGCAAGGGCTTTGCACGCAGTCATATTGTGATTCTCGAAGCCCTGCTCAAACTGCGTCAGGTCTGCTGCGACCCACGTCTGCTAGCCACAGCCAGCAAGCGCAAAATCGGCAGTGCCAAACTGGATTTGCTCATGGATATGCTGCCGGAACTGGTCGCAGAAGGGCATCGCATTCTGCTGTTCTCCCAGTTCACCACGATGTTGGAACTGATTAGTCAAGCCTTGGAGAAGGCCAAGCTCGCCCATGTGATCCTGACCGGTGAGACCCGTGACCGTGAAAGCGTGGTGCGCACGTTTCAGGAAGGCGCAGCGCCGATTTTCCTTATCAGTCTCAAGGCCGGCGGCGTGGGACTCAACCTGACCGCCGCCGACACCGTGATTCACTACGACCCGTGGTGGAACCCCGCAGTGGAAGACCAGGCCACCGATCGGGCGCACCGCATCGGCCAAACCCGCCAGGTTTTTGTCTACAAGCTTTTAACCGAAGGCAGTATCGAAGAGAAGATTCTGGCGCTGCAAGAGAAAAAAGCCGAACTTGCCGCCGGTGTGTTGAGCGAGGATGCCAGCGCCCTGAGCAAGTTCAGTGAGCAGGATCTACAAGCCTTGCTGGCACCCTTGGCGAGTTGACATGATCGCCTTGATGCGAACGAAGCCGAAGCGTAAATGCAGCCTTGGCCGCGAAGAAGTCATCCGGGATGCGACAGGCGCAATACGCTACGCTATTGCGCCCTTGTATTGTTCCCCCATCCAGAACAAGGGTCTGGCTGGGAGAGATGGACACCGCTTGTGCCCTTGAGCGGAAAAGCTCGTCGCGTAGATCATATGCCATCCCTCTCTTTTTTCTTTCGAAAGATCGGACAGTATCTACGTGAACTACGCTCTCCCCCTTGATGGGGGTTGGGGAGAGGGTGGACGGTTTTTCAGTCGTGTGCCCCAAATCAAGCTCGCACCCCTTCTCCCCAGCCCTCTCCCGCAAGGGGCGAGGGGGCAAAAACCTGTTTAACGCCCCCTGCATCCTTTGTTCAAAGTCGTAAGAAAGCTTTAGGGCGCGCGTGTTCTTGAGTGGGTGTGTCTGTAGGTTTTCCGACGCAATCTGCGTTCGGGCTCATCATTTTTTGATATAAAACAATCAGATAAATAAATATAAAATCTGGCTCGCTTCTTGCTGTTTTCTGGTGTGATTCAGGCAAACCCAGACACGAGCCATGTACGCCCAGCAAAAACTGCAACAACTTGAAAACCGCATCGTCCGACTGCATGACCACCGCGAAGGTCTGAAGCGTGCGCTGGAAGTCGGCACGCTCCACCCGCGTCGGGGCTTTGCCCTGCTGAATGGCGTCGATAGCGAACTCTCCTGGATGGACTCGCTGTTCAAAAATGTATTGAACAACGCCCAGCCCGCAACTGTGCCCAGCGAACACCCGGCGGCGGCGTGGGCGCGCGATACCGTTTTTGATGCCGCGCAGCTCGACTGCATTATTGCCATCATGCTCAAAATTCTTGATGGCAAATGCAAGATGGAAGAGGCCGACAAGAGCGCCCTGACCGCTGTTTATGATGCGCTCAGGGTGCAGTTGCGGCATGAATTTGGTCAAGGCTTTGGCCAAAGCTTTGGTGACGCGACTCACGATCTGATCGAAAACGCACGCCAGAATCGGGGTGAAAACAGCACGTTGGTGCAGCAAATCTGCGCAGCGCGTGTGCAGGCCGAAGCGACCATTCCCAAGCCGGTGATGAAAGCCTTCAAGCAACGCTTGCAGCGCGCCATGCCCCGGCTCGTGCCCCAGGAATCCATTCGAGACACGCATTGAGCTACCACGACATTCACGCCGCCGAGCTCGGCACCCTGTTGGCCGAACCTGAGCTTCTGATCCTCGACATTCGCGACGCGGCAAGTTTTGCGCAGGCGCATCTTGATCATGCCGAGCCTGCCAGCGAAGCCACCATCCAGCGCTTGTTTGCCAGCCGCCAGCGTCAACGTCCGATCCTGGTCTACTGCTACCACGGCCATAGCAGTCGTGATATGTGCGACTTTATCGCCGGTTTCGGCTTCCAGCGCGTGCACAATCTGGTCGGCGGCTGGCAGGCCTGGGAGCAGTTCGCGTCTGAGCAGGCAGGGGGTAAATCCTGACGTGTTGGCTCTTTGAGCGTAGGAGGCTCGTCCCGAGCCGATGTTTTCGTGCCGATGGCATCGCGCCGAGACGGCGCTCCTACACGAGTGTCGGTTTGGCGAAAATTTAGGCTTCATCAGGCCGAATCAATCGGCGCTAAAAAAATCAGCCTTCCCCTGAGCCCTACCGGAGTAGGATAATCGGCGCACTTTTTTTGTGCGATCCTTCTCCCATGACTCCTGTTGATTCTGTTTTTAAGCTGCGTGATGGTGTTTTGCACGCGGAAGATGTGGCCTTGTCGGCGATTGCGGCGGCGCATGGTACGCCGGCTTATGTGTATTCGCGCACGGCGATTGAGGCGAATTTTCGTGCCTATGAACAGGCTTTTGGCGCGCATCCGCATCTGGTGTGCTTCGCGGTCAAGTCGAACAGCAATTTGGCGGTGTTGAATCTGCTGGCGCGCCTGGGTGCGGGCTTTGACATCGTCTCCGGCGGCGAGTTGGAGCGTGTGCTGGCTGCAGGTGGCGAGGCGAGCAAGGTGGTATTTTCCGGTGTGGGCAAAAGTCATGCGGAAATGCTGCGTGCCTTGAGTGTGGGGATACGCTGTTTCAATGTCGAATCCTTGCCGGAGCTGGAACGCCTGAACGAGGTGGCCATGGCGGCGGGCAAGCGTGCGCCGGTGTCGCTGCGGGTTAATCCGGATGTGGATGCCAAAACCCATCCGTATATTTCCACCGGTCTGAAAGACAATAAATTCGGCATTGCGATTGAAGATGCCGAAGCGGCCTATGTGCGTGCGGCCGCCTTGCCGGGCTTGGATATCGTGGGGGTGGATTGCCATATCGGTTCGCAACTGACCGAGCTGACCCCTTTTCTGGATGCGCTGGATCGCGTGCTGGCTCTGGTCGAGCGTTTGGCAGCGCGCGGCATCACGCTGCATCACCTGGATCTGGGCGGGGGCTTGGGTATTCGTTATCGTGACGAAACACCGCCTACGCCGGATGAGCTGATCGCCGCGCTGATGGCGCGCGTCGCCGGGTTGGACGTAGAAATCATTGTCGAACCCGGGAAATCGATTGTGGGCAATGCGGGCGTATTGCTGACCAAGGTCGAGTTGCTAAAGCATTCGCCGCACAAGGATTTTGCCATTGTCGATGCGGCGATGAACGATTTGATGCGTCCGGCCTTGTATGGCAGCTGGATGGATATCGTGCCGGTTGCACCACGTGCGGGAGACGAGCGTGAGTACGATGTGGTCGGGCCGGTGTGCGAAACCGGTGATTTTCTCGGCAAGGCGCGTCGCCTGTGTCTTGAGGAAGGCGATCTGCTGGCGGTCATGGGCGCGGGCGCATACGGGTTCACCATGAGCTCCAACTACAACACCCGTCCGCGTGCCGCCGAGGTCATGGTGGATGGCTCAAGCGTGCATGTGGTGCGTGAGCGCGAACTGCTGCCGGATTTATGGCGTGGCGAGCGTTGCTTGCCGTGAGAATGCCGCCCAAGAGCGTTGTCATGAACATACATTGGGACAACACTTACGCGGCATTGTGGCGAGCTCGTCGCCAGATGCTCAAGGCGGTGGACGAAGCCGATCTTGATACCCCGCCGCTGGAAAGTCTGCTTGGGATCGAGCGGCAGAAAGCGGCTTTGCTCGATAATCTGCGCCGCTTCACCCATGGTCAGCCTGCGAATCACACCTTGCTCTGGGGGGCGCGCGGTTGTGGCAAGTCTTCATTAGCCAAGGCGGCATTCGGCGCACTGCGTCATGAGGGACTGCGGCTGGTGCAGATTGATAAGGACGACTTGCTTGACCTGCCCGATCTGGCCGACGAGCTGCGTCATCAGCCGCAGCGTTTCATGGTGTTCTGCGATGACCTCAGCTTTCAGGTGGGTGATCCGGCCTTTCGTGCGCTGAAGACGATCCTGGACGGCTCCATCGAGCGAGCGCCGGACAATATCCTGCTGGTGACTACCTCCAACCGCCGTCATCTGGTGCCTGAGCGCATGACGGACAATCAGACCGCCAGCTATGTCGATGGTGAGTTGCACCTTGGTGATGCGGTCGAGGAGCAGATGGCATTGGCGGATCGGTTCGGACTTTGGCTTTCATTTTATCCGCCCGATCAGGACACCTTCCTTGCCATGGTTGCCGGGCGCGGTGTTGCTCTGGATGCGCAGGTGCGTCTGGAAGCGGTTCGCTTCGCCACCACGCGCGGCGGACGAAGTGGACGTGCCGCACGTCAGTTCGGCCAGTCACGTGACAACTCACGCGATAACGATGGGCAGGATGTATGACGCAGGTCAGTCCATCAAATATGCACGAGCCGATGTCTGAGCAAGTTACTGAGCGGGGGGATAGCCTTCTTGCGCGCGTGAGACGTCTGGTTTCCGCCAAATGGGTGATGCCCACGATCACCCTGCTGATGTTCGTGCTGGCCGTGTCGGCGATGTACCACATGCTGCGCGAGATTTCGCCCACGCAGTTGCTGGAGGGAATGCGGGCGATTCCCGGGAGCAGCCTTGCCCTGTCAGTGCTGTTTATGGCACTGAGTTTCCTGTTCATGGTCGGTTACAGATCGGAAGAGCGTCGTGTAGGGAAAGAGTGTAGATCTCGGTGG
>CALKWL010000367.1 GCA_938004235.1 uncultured Gammaproteobacteria bacterium | reverse complement strand
AGGAGCGAACAGGCCACAGCCAGCAGCACCAGCGCAGCGTTAGCAGAAAACTCGGGGTAAGTCTTGGTGGACAGGATGGACGCTGTGGACTCAGGGGACAATGGATGGCGTCCAGCCTTTTGTCCACGCTGTCCATTCAGTCCACAAGGTCCACATTTTTTCGCTACCTCCACCATCCATGCCGCCACGTCGTCGGCGGTTTCACTCCGACGGTCGATCAACGCCTGCCGGAGCGGGTTCTCCCGCTCCCACTGCGCCAGCCCTCGCTGGCGCAGAAAATCCTCGTAGTCGAGCTTCAGTTCCTCCAGGCTGGCGCGGGCCACCTGGGTGAGCTTGAGTTCGGTCTTTTTCGATGTCGCCGATGCCTGGGAGCCCTCGGCGATGTTCTGCACGCCCGACCGCGCCGCCTGCACCATCTGGTCCCGCGTGCGGCTGAATTTATCGATATAGCGGTCGCAAAACCGCACCGTCACGTCGTAGACCAACTGCGCCACCTGAAAGCTTTTCAGCTTCCGGTAACCTCCGTGTTTGGGGATCAGGTCAGACATAAGCCCTCCCTCTTTTACCATGTCCACACAGTCCACTCCGTCCACAAAATCCGAAATGAGATATCTGCCTATCGTGCCAGCTCATTTCCGGCCTCCTGATAAATCGGCGATGGCTGCCTTCAGTACTTGCAGACAGATCTCGGCCGTATGCTGGTCGGGTGTGAATTTAGACGCAAGCTGCTGATAGGGATGGATGTAATTGCGGAAATCCCGCAGTTCATGGCTGAACTTCTTGACATCCAGCTTCAAAGCCCCCAATTCGTGGGCGACGTCGATAAACTTTGCCAGCGACCACTCGTGGAACGGCTTGACCTTGTTCTCCTTGTCCTTCGGCGAACTGCCGGCCTGGTTAAACTCTTTTGGCTTTTCCAAGGCAACGCCAAGTAAGATGCCTTCCAGGATGCTTCCACACAGAAATATTGTCGCCAGCGGAGCAGATACCAGACATTGCTGCGCCTCCGTCAAACGGGACTCCAACACCGGCACCAAATAGGGATCGACGGAAAGGTTCTTGATGGAGATGTTCTGATATTGCCGATGCAGGAATTCTTGCTCGGTTACCACCGGATCAGGCTCTTTGCCAGTCAGCCGGGCAACAATGTGTGCAGCCTGTTCGTATTGTGAAGAGTCTTTTGTCTGTCCATTACGTGTGGCGTTGTATTGACAGACCTCCAGCAATCCCGCGAGTACCTTGCCGACCAAGGCATCCGGTTCGGTCTCCCAGAACGCCCGCAAACGCCTGGCCTTGGAATCTCCGTTGAAATCGTATTTTGGTGCGTAGATGTCGATATTAGCGGTCTCACGGAAAAACTCGGCAAAGGTGTTGTTTGAGAAGTCGAGTACATAACCGTTCGCCATCCCGAACAGGTCTTCAAAGACCCTTTTCTCAATTGTCTTGAGACTGCTCATACCGCCACCTCCCCGTTCATCAGTTTGGGGAGGAGGATGTCGCGGGCTTTGGTGAGTTTTTGATTCATCGCATGTAACGTTCGAATCTGGCGAAGGAATGGTCCTGCATTAATTCGGAACATATTCAGTACTAACTTATCAGGAAGAACCATTTCGTACGCCCGAATGACTTGCTGACTGATGTTCTTCTGGGCGGCACCTTGCCCAAGATTACGCAATCCCTCTTTGTTGTTGAGAAAAAACAGGAATGCATGTTCGTAGCTTGTTCCTTCAGCCTTTGGCATAACTGCGCAACAGGCTTGATTGCAGGTTGATGATTCAACAATCACACCAACCTGTCCAATAGTGGCACCATACATTGCTATGAGAACAGCATTCGCAGGAAACAGCTTTGCCGCAGATTTTTTGATTGCATTCTCAGTTATATGCTCCTCGGTATCAAACAAGAATCCATCCTCTAGTTCTTGAGTTTTCACCCACCTGATGGTACCGCCGTAGAATTCTGGGTTCTTCCGACTTGGTGTGCCTCCCGATGCTGTATCATAGAAATCGCTTACCACGCCCTTCTCCCACCCCTCCGGTACGCCGTTGATGATTTGGGTGTGTTCGTGGCCGGGGAAGCGGAGGTGGA
>CALKWL010000366.1 GCA_938004235.1 uncultured Gammaproteobacteria bacterium | reverse complement strand
CATACGAGATTGACTGACGTGACTGGAGTCAGACGTGTGCTCTTCCGATCTGAGACGCGGCAATCAGCGCTTCGGCAGTGACGGGCTTGAAACCCTTGACCCCGGCAAACACGTTGTCGCCACCCGCCAGACGAATCATGGCATCACCTGCCGTTTCAGCCCCGGCCACCATCGGGCTGGCGTGGCCGAAACCGAGAAACAACGCCACTTTCGGGCGCGGATCAGGCAAGGCATTCAAGCGCTGGCTTTCAGCATCCGCCTCGCGCTGAACCTTGCTCGCCAGCGCACCCGCCTGTTCAACCAGACCCAGCGCCTTGCCCACCTCGCGGATGCGCTGCGCCGCCTCGTCAATGCTGTCGGTCTGCGCCGTAATCACCAGCGGAATGCCCAGTGCCCTGAGCTTTTCCACTGCCGGCGGCGGACCGATATCGTGACTGGCAATAATCATGTCGGGTTGCAGCGAGGCCACACCTTCGACCCCCACCTGGCGCAAATAGCCGACCGAGGGAAGAAGGGTCGCGGCTTGAGGATAAATGCTCGAAGAATCCACTCCGACCAGACGGTCTTGTGCACCCAGTGCATAGATAATTTCGGTCACATGCCCGCCGACGCTCACCACCCGCGCAGGCTGTTGCGCGCCTGCCATGATCGGCAACAGCAACATGCTCAAGCCAGCTGCATACAAGGCGCGCGGCTTCATACAGGCATATCCACGGGCTCGAGCGCTTCGACTATCGCGCGCCAGGCCGGGTTTTCTGCATGACCCGCATGACGATCACCAAAGAAGGTCGCAATCGGCAGTCCTTCGGCATCAAACAGCTCCAGCGAGGTAATGACTCCGTCTACCGTTGGCTTGCGCACCACATAGGTTTGCGCCACCCCGGCCTCGACCAGATGCAGGTTAAAGTTTGGGTCAAGCACATTGAACCAACCCTCGATACGCTTGACGTGATGCACCGAGCCGCGATGAATCTGCACACAACCACGATTGCCCACGAAGACCATGATCGGTAAATCAGTTTCACTGGCGGCCAGCAAAATGTCGGCGTGCGCCGTGTTCTTCACCCGCCAGGCACGTGCCGGCCCCGCCAAACGCAAGGCCTGGGTGCGGCTTACACCATAGGTTTTCAGCAGCGCGTGAAAGTCATGCACATCCTTAAGCGCATTCCAGCCCGCCAGCAGACCATCCAAATCAATCTGCTCATCGGCACACTCCGCGACCCGCCCCGGACGCGCTTCGACTTCAACCTCATCACTCTGATCCTGCGCTCTGAAGCGCTGCACCAGAGCCTTGAATACCTCGACATCACTCGCATTCATCAGGTGCACCTTGTGCACTGCGTCGCCGTAGACATCAAAAAATTGCAGGCTGCGACGGAAACCATCCGCCGTGCGCTCCTCGACCGCAAAGGCGTGCGCCCACTGCGTCATGAACAGGCGCAGATCAATTTCCTCGCCCAGCGCAAGACCCATGCCGCCACGGAAGGTCATATTGCGGTACAGCCCCTTGCGCTCATGCACGCAGTACTCATTGCGCGTCAAGGCCATCACGCGCCCCAGGGTGGCAACCTCCTTGAGCATGTCTGCGAAATCACCCTCAAGACGGATATGCGACTCACCGCACTGTAAAACCAGGAGCTCAAGCTCGCTTACGCCCAAATCGCGCGCCGCGTCACGCACACGAGCACGCGGCGACTGCGCCATAAAAGCCTGCCAACGCTGGCGAAGGGGAAGGACCTGAACATCTAACTGCTGCATCATATTGATTTCCAATAAAAAATATCCATACACCAGGGAGCGGAGCTCCATCCTTGAGCCTCGCTATCCGTGCGCTCGCCTTAAAACGCGCGCAACAAAAATCCTTCCGCCGCACCAAGAGGCAGAAAGATGAAAAATTCAGGGGGACACAAAAAAAGCCCCAGCCGATACCGGAAAAGCGTCATTCATCGTCATGCCCAACGAGTCACACTCGTAAAAAGCCCGGGCTGACTGACGAAATGCTTCGCGGCTGGCTAGGGAAACAAATAACCACAGGAGGAGAACACCGGGCAGGCACAAACCAACTACTTAGTCAGAATGAGCTTGCCCAAACTGGTAATGCGCAGAAGATACTCTTCCGAACCATGCACCAGCACCACGTCACGACGACCCGCCATCAACTGCGCCACATCCACCCGTGGCCGTTCCGCAACCGGAGAGACCTTGTCGAGCTTGGGCAACACACTTTCAGGCTTGCTTGCTTGTCGATTCATAGTGAGGCGAATGATATTTATTCTTATTTGCAAAAACAAGAAAAACCTTCACACTGAAACAGCACAATACAAAGGGAAATGCTGAAAAATTCAGCATTTCCCGTTTAGGGCAGGACGCCTCAACGCGAACAGCGACGTAAGTCATTGATTCGACGATCCTGTCGCGAATTAACCTCGCGATGGGGCAAACTTCAAAAGGGGAACTTTTGCGCGTTTTTGGATGAAAAACTCATCTATGAGTTTTTCATCCTCCTGTCAGGCACGCGCGGCCAAGCGGAGGCGCACATCATTCCCCACGCGAGCAACATCCTGCCACACCCAACGCTGAGCCTGTTCGAGTTGCGACAACTCCGGCAACTCCGCCAGAGGACGCGCCGTGTGGCCAAGCAACATCGGCGCAAGGTAAACTACCAGCTCGTCCGCCAGGTCTTGCGCCAGAAAAGCACCGCCCAGCCTCGCCCCGGTTTCCACCCAGAGATCATTGATTTCATGCTGTCCCAGGTCACGGAGAATCCACGCAAGATCAAGCCTGCCCGCCGCGTCGAGCGGCGCGTCAAACAGCTTCGCACCCATGCTTTCCAGAGCAGCACGCCGAGAGGGTTCCTGACTTGCGGTATAAATCCACACATCGCCCTGCCCATCAAAAATGGGGAGGGCGGGCGGCATACGCAACTCCCGATCCAGAATCACGCGCACCGGCTGGCGCACTACGCCCTCAATCCCCAGCTCTTGCGCGCTCAAACGCACATTCAGGCGCGCCTGATCGGCCATGACCGTGTGCGCACTGCTTAAAATCGCCGACGAGCGCGCACGCCAGAACTGCACATCACGACGCGCTTCGGCACCGGTAATCCACTGACTTTGGCCATTCGCCAACGCAGTACGCCCATCCAGCGACGCGCCCCATTTCACGCGCACCAGAGGCAAGCCCGCGCTCATGCGCTTGATAAACCCGGCATTCAGCGCGCGCGCTTCCATCTCCAGCACGCCGGACTCAACCTGCACGCCCGCAGCGCGCAGCAGCCCATGCCCTCCTCCTGCCACGCGCGGGTTCGGATCCTGCATGGCGGAGACCACGCGCACCGCGCCCGCCTCGATCAGCGCATTCGAGCAGGGACCAGTACGCCCCCAATGGCAGCAGGGCTCCAGCGTGACATAAGCTGTCGCCCCCCGCGCCCGCTCTCTGGCCATGCGCAGGGCATGGATTTCCGCGTGCGGCTCACCTGCCCGTGCATGAAAGCCCTCGCCAACAATTTCGCCATCACGCACGATGACACAACCCACGCGCGGATTGGGATGGCTGGTGTAAAGCCCGCGTTGCGCCAGCTCCAGCGCACGCGCCATAAAATGTCGGTCATCATTCATGCCATCACCCAGGCTTACCGTCCACACGCGGCATGCAAAGCATGACGCCGTACAGCACAAGAAACCCGGCGAACGCCGACGCCCACACCCAGGCCGCCAGAGGAACCGCCCAGCCGTAAGCCGCAGGCCAGAGCAGAGGAACCAGCACGCGCAGCACAGCGCCCGCTAAAATCAGCGCAAAGATCCATCCGCTCCCGCGTAAAGCCGGATACACCACGCGCCCCGTGTGCCCCAAAGCAACACGCGCCATCATGCCCAGCGTCGCCAGACCCAAAACGCCCACCAGCAATGCGTGACGCGCCAAGCCCGCCGGATCGTCCAGAGCTTTGAGCGCTAGCCCTAAAACCAGCCACAATCCCGCCAACCACAGCACCCACAGCAGGGATTCGCGCCAGAGACCCGGCACATGCCAGCACCGCAACACCCAGGCCGCCAGCGCCGCCAAAGCCCCGGAGGCCAGAGCTGAAAACAACGACCAACCCGCCAGATCGAACACGAGAACCACGCCGTAAAGCAGCGCACCCAGCCGGTATACCGGCGCAGAAACGCGTCGGCTCACGGAAACATCAAGCCGCTTCTCAATAAAAAAAGGCAGAACACGCACGATCATGACCAGCACAATACCGATCAACGCCCACTGAGCGAGCATCAAGCCAAGCGCGCGCCCACCCGGCCACACCCCCAGCAACGCCAGCCACCAGGTAAGATTACCCAGAGCCAGCAGCCATAGCAGGGGCGGGAAAATCCAGACATTGGCCGGATTGCGCCACAGCGTACGCAGCAGCACCGCCCCCAGAAGCAGGTCAAAGCCGACATCCAGAGCAGCTACCCAGGGCCCTGGACTTTCAGCATCGAAAAGCAGAACCAAGCGCGGAGCCAGCCACAACGCCAGCAAACCCGCCAGCGCCCAGCCCTGCGGGGTAGGCACCCCGCTCCAGTTGCGCGCCGCCGTCAACAAAAAACCCGCCACCACCGCAAGAGCATAACCGAACAGCATTTCATGCCCGTGCCAACGCGAAGACCACGATGCCAGCTCCGAAGGATGAGTCAGCGTATAGCCCCAAATAGCCATCGTCAGCCCAGCCCATCCGGCTGCAAAAAGGAAAAAAGGCCGAAACCCCAGGTTGAACAAGGCGAATCCCGTAGGCGGAGCGATTTTTCTGTCTTGAATCAACACCTCCGCTCCTCCCCGGTTCAATGCGCGCGCGGTTCCTGCTGCAAACGCTCAATCAGTTCACGAAATGCAGCGACGTCCTCAAAGCTTTTGTACACCGAAGCAAAGCGGATATAAGCCACTTGATCGAGCTTGCGCAGCGCGTCCATCACCATCTCGCCCAGCAAACGCGCCTCAACTTCGCGCTCGCCGCGTTTCATCAATTCGCGCTCGATATGCGCCACGGCTTCTTCCACCCGCTCGGTCGGTACCGGACGTTTTTCCAGTGCGCGCAACATGCCGCGCCGCAGTTTGTCCTGCGAAAACAGCTCGCGCGTGCCGTCACGCTTGATGATGCGCGGCAATTGCAATTCGGCGGTTTCAAAGGTGGTGAAGCGCTCGCCACACGACGGACAGATCGGAAGAGCACACGTCTGAACTCCAGTCACGTCAGTCAATCT
>CALKWL010000365.1 GCA_938004235.1 uncultured Gammaproteobacteria bacterium | reverse complement strand
CATTGGTGTGCTGGTGGCGCACGTGGGGGCGGGTGGTGGAGGCGAATCCGGCAATCGCGGGCGGGTCGCCGAGTGTGTCGATGGCCCAGGCGAGCAGGGAGACGGCTTCTTGCGAGAGTTGCAGGATGCTTTGTTCGCTGCCCGCGACTTTTTCATTCAACGATTCGGATAGGTCGAGCACGAGGCTGACGGCAATGTCTCGTCCGGAGGTGCGGTGGCTCATGTTGATGCGCGGGTCGGGCTGGGCGCCGCCCTTGAAGTCGATCAGCGAGCGGATGGCGATGTCAAGATCCAGCTCCGAGCCGTCTTCCTGATAGCGGATGCGCACTTTGTCTTGCGGCTTAAGCAAATCCAGGATGCGTTTGAGCTGTTTGGCGGTGCCGGCGTGTTTTTGCAGCAGTGTATCGATGTCGGCGGCGTTGCCGCTGGGGTGCAGGGCTTCGTACAGGCTGACCCAGTCGGGGCGGTAGCTCTGGCTTTTGTAGTCCCATTCGGGATAGTGGCGCGGCGGCAGGCCGGTGATTTCTTCGTCGGGTTCGATCTTACGCTTTTCGTCGAAGGCTTCTTCTTCGTCGCCAGGTTCGATGAATTGCCACAGCTGGCGGTTGTCGTCGCGGTAGTCAATCACGGTGTCATCGAAATGCACCTTGGCGAACTGGTCACTCTGACGGCGGGTTTTGGCGACGTAGGAGAGCGCCAGTCCGGCGATTTCACGGGTTGAGGATGTTCCGGCGGCCATCACGGCGTGAAAACGCTGCACGAAGTCATTCAGGTCGGCATTCGCGTAGCCATGTTCCGGGTCAAGCAAGGCGCGCGAGAGCATGGCCAGACGATGACGCAGGCAGGAGGTGGTTTCCGCGTCGCAGGCGTTTTCGACAGGCTTGGGATGCAGGCCGAGGAAGATGCGGGCAAGGCCGGGGTATTCGCGTATCAGCAGGGTTTCGATGCGGCAGTCTTCGAAGAATTCGACCGCCATGCGCTGGAACGGGCTCCAGTTGTCGGCGATTTGCGCTTGGCTCCAGCGTCGGTGGCCGACAATGTGCGCAAGGATGGCACGGTAGCGGTCGATGGCCTTGATCTCGCCGGAGTCCTCCTGTACATCGGGTAGGCGGATGCCGAGTCTGTCGTAGTAGGGGATGGGTTTGCGCAGTTCGTCGAAAGCGGTGGAATAGGGCACGAGTTGTTCGCTGTCGTTCCACAGGCCGCGCAGGTAAAGATCGAGTTTGCGCTCCACATCGACAAACAGGGTGCCGTGGCGCTCGCGCTGCATCACGGCACGGCTGTCGGCGGATTGCAGGCTGAAATAGTCCGCTTGGCGCTCCGGGTGATGATGGTAGTTGCGGATGCCGTAGTCCACCCAGTTTTTGACGCCGGACAACGCCAGTTGCTTGAGCAGGAAGGGCGCTTGGGCGAGAAATTCGGGCAAACCGGGGCTAGGGAAAGTGGTGTGATGGCCGTGAATCGAGCCGGAGGTGCGGGTCGCCAAGTCATGGACGATCGCCAGGTAGTCGTCAAGCTGTTCGGCGGACGGCAGGCGACGCGCCACGGCGGCCAGGTTTTGCAGGAAGGGGTTAATCGCGCGGCTGTTGGGCGAGCGTTGCAGACCGCTGACCAGCTGCATCACCTTGGGAAGGCTGTTTTCGCCTACGGCGGCGGCCACGGCAGGCCATTCTTCGAGAAAAATGAGCATCGGCTCCGCGCCGCGCCCAAGTTTGCCCAAGGCGCGCGCGGCATCGAGGTAGGCGTCCATGCCGTGGGCGCTCAGGCTGAGGATGGCCTCGGCCATACTGGCTTCGAAAATGTCATCCACTTGGGTAAAGCGGGTGTCGAGCCTGACGCGGTAGGCGTGAAGTTGTTCGGTGGTGATGGCGCTCATGGTGTGCTTCCTGATCCAGCGCTGACGCTCAGTTGGGTGCGAGCTGCGCCTCGTCCCCTTGACGAGGGGGAGCTTGCGAGGGGGCAGGTTGGGGAGAGGGGGCTAAAAGCCTATTTACCGTCATCCAGCACCCGCGCGTTGGCGATCGCGTAAACAGCTTTTCAGGCAAAGCTCGCTTCGATGGCGTGTTCGAGCGTGTCGCGGATGTCGGCGTCGTCGGTAATCGGCTGCACGAGCGCCATGCGGCAGGCGTCATGCGGATGCACACCGTCCTTGATGAGCGTGGCGGCGTAGACCAGCAGACGGGTGGAAATACCTTCGTCCAGGCCGTGCCCCTTCAGATTGCGCGCCGTGTGGCCGATTTTGACCAGCTTCCCGGCGGTTTCGGCATCCAGACCGGTTTCCTTGGCGAGAATCGAGGTTTCCAGCTCCGCAGTCGGATAGCTGAACTCAAATCCGGTAAAACGCTGCTTGGTGGACTGCTTCAGATCCTTCATCAGATTCTGATAACCGGGGTTGTAGGAAATCACCAGCTGGAAGTCCGGATGGGCTTCGATCAGTTCGCCTTTTTTGTCCAGCGGCAAGGTGCGGCGGTGGTCGGTCAGCGGGTGAATCACCACGGTGGTGTCCTGGCGCGCTTCGACAATCTCATCCAGATAGCAGATGGCGCCAATGCGCGCCGCCGTGGTCAGCGGGCCGTCCAGCCAGCGCGTGCCATTGGCATCGAGCAGATAACGCCCAACCAGATCGGAGGCGGTCATGTCTTCATTACAGGCCACGGTAATCAGCGGCTTGTTGAGCTTCCAGGCCATGTACTCGACAAAGCGCGACTTGCCGCAGCCGGTGGGGCCTTTGACCATCACCGGCAATTTGTTGCGATAGGCGGCTTCGTACAGCGCAACTTCATTGCGCTGCGCTTGGTAAAACGGCTCGTGCTTAACGAGGTACTGGTCTTTGTCGATCATGGTCGTTTCCTGACGGGCAAGCTTGGCGATGGGCACGAGCGCCATGCGCATGGCCAAGCGGGCGGGTTGAAAGCAGGGGGATGAGCCGTTGTGATGCGCTCAGCCCCCTAACCCTCCCCCGTGCGGGGGAGAGGATAAAAGCCTGGGGTCAATTACTTATGCACGCCCAGTTTTTCGCGCCAGCCGGGGAACAGCTTGTCGGCATCTTTCGGGAAGGATTCGAAGGCGCGGGCAAATTCCTTGTGTTCCTTGGCGAACTCGATCGGGTCAGCGCCCTGCTTCCAGCACTCATAGGATTGACGCAGGGAGATTGCGCCCGCTGCCGGGGAGTCGATATGACCGTAAGAGCCGCCGCCGGCGGTGTTGATGACGTTGCCATGACCGAGGTTCTCGAAGAAGCCGGGCAGACGCAGGGCGTTCATGCCGCCGGAGATGATCGGCGTGGTGGGCTTCATGCCGTACCACTTCTGGAAGTAGACCGGCCCCTGGCACTCGTCGCGCTCGATCATGTAGGCGATATTGCGGTCGTCGCCCTCGCCTTCCATCTTGCCGTAGCCCATGGTGCCGACGTGGATGCCGGAGGCGCCTTGCAGACGGCTCATCTTGGCCAGAACAAAGGCGGTGTAGCCGCGCTTGGCGGACGGTGAAGTCACCGCGCCATGACCGGCACGATGGTAGTGCAGGTACTGGCCGGGGTAGTTGCGGCGAGCCGTGGTCACCATGCCAGGGCCGCCCACGTAACCGTCGACCAGGAAGGCCAGCTTGTCGGCGTCCGGGCCGAACACTTCCAGCGCATAGTCGGCGCGAGCCAGCATTTCGTAATGGTCGTCGGCGGTGATGTTCATGGAGAACAGCTTGGCCTGAAGATCGGAAGAGCGTCGTGTAGGGAAAGAGTGTAGATCTCGGTGG
>CALKWL010000364.1 GCA_938004235.1 uncultured Gammaproteobacteria bacterium | reverse complement strand
CGATAGAGCGCAGTCGCTGCGGCGATATCATCAAAAGTCAGCGGTGAGTTTTGCGCGAGGTCGCGCAACAACTTCTGCATACCGGGTGATTCGAACTGGAATACACCAATCGTGTTACCCCTTCCGAACGCTTCCAGCACCTTGTCGTCGTCCAGTGGAAGCGCCATGTAATCGATCTTCTGACCCCATCGCTGTTCGATCTTATCGGCTGCAATCTTCAGTACGTCCAGGGTAGACAAGCCAAGGATATCCATCTTGACCAAACCCTGATCCTCGACAACGCGCTTATCCCAGTTGACTGTCATGCCGTCTTTGCGTTTTTCTATCACGGCGCGATTTACGATAGGCTCTCCAGCAACAACGATGCCGGCGGCATGTTGTCCAAGCGAGCGCATCTTGCCCTGCAGCTTGGTTGCAGTTGCCCAAATCTTCGGATACTTGCTAGCGAACTCTTCAATCTCGCCCACCTCGACCCGCGCTTCCTCCAGTGAAACTGGGCTACCGAACACCTTCGGCACCAGCTTCGTACAGGAATACTCGACATCGGGAATGCCACTCACCCTGGCTACGTCGCGCAATGCTGACGCGGAAGCCATCGTTGAGTAGTTGGAAATGCCCGCAACGTTCTCGTACCCATAGCGATCATTTAGGTACTTGATGACATCACCCCTGCGGCTAGACATGAAATCCAGATCAGCGTCAGGTAAATCCAGGCGCTCCGGGTTAATAAATCGCTCAAAAAAGAGTTTGAATCTGAGGGGGTCAACATCAGTAATGCCAAGGAGGTAAGCAATGAGACTGCCACCGACAGACCCACGCCCAGGACCAACCAGAATTCCATTGTCTTTGCTCCACTTAACCAAGTCGTGAACCAACAGGAAGTAGCGCTCAAAGCCCATCTGTCGCAGGGTGCGAACTTCGTGGACGAGGCGCTCTTTGTACTCGGTCAGATCAGACGGCTGGTAGCCCATCTGCGGCTGCATCAAGCGTCGATTCCAACCTTCCTGAATCAGCTTGACCAACTCGCCCGACTCGTCCGCTGCCATCTGCGGCAGCGACACTTCCTGTTTTCCCCAGACGTACGCGCAGTCACTCACTAGGCGTTCACTGCTTTTAAGCCCCGAGCGCCACTCTTCACCAGTGTCGTACCCCAACTTCTCGGAGGTGTAAGCGGAAGACCGCTTGACACATTCGATAAGCTCGGCCGCGCTCATGTAATGCAGATTCCTAACCTGCTGAATTGGACGCCAGGGTGCATCCATCGAAGAGTTGGAGGCGATCACCGACAGTACGTCAGTGGTGTCCGCATCATCTGGCGTCTTGTAGAATGCCGGTCGTGATACGAGTAACGGCATCATGTCAACGTCCCCAACTGAACGTAGCGCGGCGCTAATTACCTTCTCGTTGA
Organism: uncultured Gammaproteobacteria bacterium; assembly: GCA_938004235.1. GTDB lineage: Bacteria > Pseudomonadota > Gammaproteobacteria > Halothiobacillales > Halothiobacillaceae > Thiofaba. The sequence continues at coordinate 3,577 of CALKWL010000364.1, read as the reverse complement.
GCGTATCGAACAACGGAGTCTGTATTGGTACTAGCTCTAGGAACGTCTGTGATGCTCCTGCCGCGTCTTTCAGTCGTTCGATATACTCCTTACTATGCGGATGATGAAAGACTGATGCCATGTCTCCTGTGGACACGATCAGATTTCCCCCACGAAGCTCAGTAAGCACCTCTTCGAATCCGAGACGTGGCACGTAGTAGAAGTGATCTTCGTCATTGGCGAGCGACAGCAAACGATAAAGCGCCTTCAGACCTTCGTCGTTCTTGACGTAGACCTTGATGTAGAACTCGTCCTGCGGGTTCTCACGCTTTTTCAGCGGCGTCTTGTCTGTCGGGTCATTCACGATCCGCAAGCGGCATCCGATGACCACCTTGATGTCCAACTTCTTGGCTGCATTGGACAGCGAAATAAGCGACGACACCGACATTGTGTCGGTGATGATGATCGACTCGTAGCCAAGCTCTTTGGCTATCTGCGGAATTTCCTTGACGGTCAAAAGACTCTCACCAATGGAAAAGTCTGATCGCACTGCGATTGGGCTAAGGGTTGTCACTCTACGCGATCTCCGGTTGTAATAATCAAAGGCTTCAAGACGAAACATGGGCCTCTGTCTTCAATGACCCCTTGCTCTTCCAGAATGTCGGTTGCGATCCGGATATGCGGATATGACTCACCCGATGACCATTCAAATGCACTCTCATACTGGAGGCGCAGGGTCCGCCAACTGTATTGGCGGCACTTGATCAACATGTCACAGGCTTCGCGCATGAAGGGAAACGAATTTGTATTGGCGAATGGATTAACACCGATAAGCAATTCCATATGCAGGTTAATGTTATTGTCTCTGAGGTAAGCTCGTACTGCCGCTTTCACTGATTATGGTTTCCTCTTTTGATTTGTTGTAGGTGAGGAAGCGAGGCGTTGCCTCGCTTACTACTTAGGATGACAAGAAGCGCTGTGCAATCTCGTTGGCTATTTCGCGATCCACCTTCGAATAGCGGTTCGTGATCGCAAGCTCGACGCCCCGACGGAATGAACTCTTCATGGCTCCAGTCCGTGCGGCGTTGATCAGTTCACGAGGTCCGACAGTCATGCCGATCTTTCCTGCTTCATAGGCTTTGCGGACTTCGCTCGCCCAATCCACGATTGCATTGGCATCCTCTTCCACGATGGAAGCCTGCTGCTGAACCATCAGCGACTCCTGCTTCTTCACCATGTAGTTCACTTGCTCAGTGATGCCGAAGCGACTGTAGTTAGCGGCGTTCTGAATGTTTGTGCCCTGGTACAGTCCAGTCTCGTCGCCTGATCCGTTCGTATTGCCTGTTGCAACGAACCGGAAGTTCTTGTGCGGCTTGATCAGTCGCTTACCATCTGGCGCTTCCTTGATCAGCAGCGGCTTTCCTTCCAGTACAGGCTGATAGACGCCCAGAATCTGCGGAAAGGCGAAGTCATACTCGTCCGCGAGATACAGCCATCCATGCATCATTGCGAGAGGCAGAGGTCCGTATTCGAAGACAGTCTCGCCATCCTTCACAGTCCAGCGACCAAGGATGTCGTCCTCAACCATCGATGCGGTGTGCTGCACACGGATCATCGGACGATTGGTGCTGTTGCTGATCTGTTCCCAGATCGTCGTCTTTCCGGTTCCGTGGAACCCCCACAACATGCAAGGCGTATTGATTTCAATCGCCATCATTGCTGTCTTCAGCAGGTCGATGTTCCACACGTAGTTGGGGTCTTCGTCCGCAACCATATCCGGAAAGTCATGCTGACCGAGAACAGTGACCGGAATGGGCTCTCCGCGAGCATTCATTGCCGCTTTGACTGCGCCCAGCTTGAATGCTTCATGCAGTGGCGCTTTCCGTGAAGCACCCGGAAGTGTTGCGACGTTGGTCTGATCATCGTCGTCTTCACTCGCCGCGACAGCAGTTCCGGCCATTGCAACCTTCTGTAACTGCTTGGCCGCTACCGCTCGCGCAGCTGCCTCGCTCATCAAAGGCGCATCAGGATACTGCGCCTTGTACTCTTCAATCGAAACCTCTGGATGCGAGTGCCGCAGATGCACTTGAATGGCGTGTGTCTGCTCCCCACAAAGTTGACAGGTAATCTTGCTCATTAACACCTCCTAGTTCGTCACCGCTGACGTATCTCCTAACTGTGATAAGTGTAAGTCGTACTGCGCGGTAGTGCAACAGTCACGACTTACTTACCCCTCTACTAGTGAATATTTGCCGAAATAACGCGCTTCAGTTCGCCCATCACAGTCGTCGGAAGATCATCGACCGACTCTAGAATGATGTGGTTCGTGTAGAACTGTTTTACGGCAGAGTCTTTGATTCCAATGCCAATCACAGTCATGCCTGACTTTTCGATTTCCTCGACGGCACGTTTCGTATCGGTATTGCACTCGTAGTACACGCCCTGATCAGGATTGGGCGCTCCATCCGACAGCACCATCAGAAGCTTCGCGGACTCCGGGCGCTGTGCAAGCTCGCGGGCGAACACGCGCAGCGACTCGCCGTCGATGTTGTACCGCATCTTGCTCCAGTCCTGCGGAAATGCCGAGAGGCGCTCCTTGACTTTCGTACCCATCCTCTCACCGAAGCTTTTGAAGATCGGCAGATACAGCGGCTCCGTCCGCGAGTAAGTTGGTAGGTAGTTGCCGTTCTTCTCAAACTCGATCTGAATTGCCTCCTGCAAATCGTGCCTGATAACCTGCGTCGTGAATCCATAGACCGCATGTTTAATCTTCAGGCGATCAAGTACCGTCGAGAACGCGTACGCCGTGTCCATTGCGGTCGTGATCTTGCGCCCAGCCATCGACCCAGAACAGTCAACTGCGATGGCGCAAGCAATGTCCTTGCTGGTGTGTTCTTCAAGGCGTTTGAAGACGCGCTCATTGGCAATCTCCGGATGGTTTTTGGCAACAGCAAGCCCAGCAAGTGACCGCGTGTTGAGCTTGCCTCTGCGCTGACCAGGAATCCACTGCGAGCGACTGCGAGCCACGATGAATCGCTCCATTGCCTTCTGCACCACGTTCATCATGTGGTCAACGCGATCCTCCATGCCTTTGACTTCAGCGATGTTCCTGGTTTCGTAGGGCTCGTGCTTGTCAAAGTCGGTCGTGAACACGCGATACTGCGCGCCCTGCATCATCTGCTGCGCCTCGTCTGAGATTGCAGTCGCGGCCATCTTGTCGAAGTCATTCTCTTCGATGCCGTTCATAATCTGATCAATGTCAAAGTCGGTTGCAAGGTCATCACCACCAACTTCATGTTCGCTCTCCGAACCGTTGTTCTGCTGACCTTCGTCGTCACCTTCGTCGCCCTCTGACGACTCGCCCTCCATGTCTCCAACGTTGCTGGCTGCACCTTCGTCGTCAGACTCCTGACCGTCGTCCTCTTCACTGGTCGACCCTTCGCCTTCGCCGTCTTCGCCTTCATCGTCCGAATCGCCATCTTCATCGGATTCGTCGGAATCGGATTCGTCGGAATCGGATTCGTCGGAATCGCCTTCGGACTCATCGCCTTCGGACTCATCGCCTTCGGACTCATCGCCTTCGGACTCATCGCCTTCG
>CALKWL010000363.1 GCA_938004235.1 uncultured Gammaproteobacteria bacterium | reverse complement strand
CGCTCTTCCGATCTGCCAGCAAAACTGGGGGCGGGTGCTCAAGGCGATTGAGGCCATGCCGCGAGATGAGCAGGCCGAAGAGGAGTGGCGCTACTGGCGTGCGCGCGCCCTGGAGCAGCTTGGGCAGACTGAGCTTGCCAAACAGATCTGGCAGGATGTGGCGGGGGACGTGACCTACTACGGCATGTTGTCGGCGGATCGAGCCGGAGTGTCTTATCGTCTGAGCTATATCAATTTGCCTGACGACGTCTTGGTTGCAGCCATCGCCCAGCGCCCGACCGTGCAGCGTGCGCGGGAGTTTTATTCCCAGGGCTTGCTCAATGAAGCGCGCAGAGAGTGGCTGACGGCTTTGCGTGATATGGATTTGCCAAGCCAGCGTGCGGCGGCGCACCTGGCCGCGCGCTGGGGCTGGATGGATCGCGCGGCGATTACCATGGGCAAGGCGCGCAATGCGGGTATGGAAGATCTCGAAGTGCGCTTCCCGCTGCCCTGGCGCGATGAGGTTGAGCGTTTGGCGCGAGGCGAGTCGATTGAAAGCGGCTGGATGTACGGCGTCATGCGGCGCGAGAGCGTGTTTATGCCGGATATTGGCTCCAGTGCGGGCGCTCAGGGTTTGATGCAATTGATGCCCGGAACCGCCAAGGATGTGGCGCGCAAGCTGGCCATGCCCGCGCCTGCAAAGAGCGATCTGCATGACCCGGAAACCAATATGCGTCTGGGCAGCGCCTATCTTGGCGATGTGCTTGAACGCTTCGACGGCAATCAGGTGTTGGCGACGGCGGCCTACAACGCGGGGCCGGGACGAGTGAAGCGTTGGCTTCCTGACGAGGGACATCTGCCCGCCGATATCTGGGTGGATACCGTGCCGTTTACCGAAACCCGCGAATACTGCCGAGCCGTACTGCATTATGCGACAGTGTTTGACTGGCGTCTGGATGGCGAGGCCAAGCCTTTGTCGGCAAGAATGCCAAATGTGGCGGGCGGCTGATTTTCAACTCTGGGGATTCAAGATGGATAAGCAGGAAGTGGTGGTTGTGGACATCAAAATGCCGTTTTCATCTATGGTGGTGTTCATGGTGAAGTGGGTGATTGCATCCATCCCGGCGATTTTGATTCTGGTCGTGCTGTTCGGTTTCGCCAGCGCCCTGTTGGGAGGGATGTTCGCCGGTTTTGGTCGCATCGGTTGATGCGCGGGAGCCGTTTCTGAACAGCATACTTTGGTACGACTACGAAACCTTTAGCGCCGATCCGGCGACCGGGCGAATTGCGCAGTTTGCCGCCATACGCACGAATGAGCAGCTTGAGCCGCTCGGTGAGCCGATCGAGTTGTTCTGCAAGCCGAGTCTGGATGCGCTGCCCGACCCCCAGGCCTGCCTGATTACCGGAATTACGCCGCAAATGGCAGAAAGGCGCGGTATGTCGGAGCCTGAGTTCGCTGAGCGCGTGCATGGCGTGTTGTCCGTACCGGGAACGTGTATTGCCGGATTTAATTCAATTCGATTCGACGATAGCTACACCCGTTTCCTGTTTTATCGCAATTTTATTGATGCCTATGCGCATGAATGGCGCGACGGCAACACGCGTTGGGATCTGCTGGATGCAGCGCGCTATACCTACGCTTTGCGTCCTGAAGGCATTGAATGGCCTACGCGCGATGATGGTGCTCCGAGTTTCAAGCTGACGCATTTGACCGAAGCCAATGGACTGGCGCACGCTAACGCGCATGATGCCTTAAGCGATGTGCGCGCCACGATTGCATTGGCGCGGCTGATTCGGGAAAAACAGCCCAGACTGTTTGATTTTGCCTACGGATTGCGCAGTAAAAACGCGGCGCGCGCGTTTTTGGACAAGGAGCAGGGCAGACCGGTGCTGCATACTTCGGGGATGTTTCCTGCGCAGTATGGTCACACGACGGCGGTTGCCGTTTTGGGGGTGCATCCGCGCATGGCGAATCGCCTGATTGTGGCTGATCTCAGGCAGGATCCACAGAGTTTGCTCGCCACGAAGCTAGAGGTTTTGCTTGAGCTGCTGTTTACCCGTGGCGAGGATTTGCCTGAGGGTGTCGAGCGACCGGGCATCAAGGAGCTGCATCTCAACCGGGCGCCACTCCTGGCGCCTTTGCGTGTGCTGGATGCAGCGGGTGCGCAGCGTTTGCAGCTTGATGTAAGTGCGTGCCAGCGGCATTTTGATTTTATTCAACAGCATCAGCAGGCGTTTTCCGCGCTGGCGCGCGCGCTGTACGCCGCAGAACCCGCGCCGCGCGCTCTGGATGCTGAAGCCGCCCTGTATCAGGGGTTTATTCCTGACGGCGATCGTTCGAGCCTGGCGCAGGTTCATGCCATGCCGCCACAGGCACTGGCCGGACTGGAGTCGCGGCTTCAGGATGTGCGGATGCGTGAGCTGCTGTTTCGTTATCGTGCGCGTTACATGCCCAGTAGCCTGAGTGCGGCAGAGGGTGCTCGCTGGCAGGATTTACGCGCTTCACGCCTGTTGCATGAGGAGGGCGGGGCGGGGATGAGTTCTGCGCAGTATTTTGAGCGCATTGAAACCTTGCGTCAGGATCCGGACTCAACCGGGCGCGAATGGCTGATTCTGGATGAGTTGGAGGCATGGGGTAGGCATGTACTGCATTCCGCCGACCTGGACGCGTTTTTGGGCTGAGACGGGCAGACCGAACACGCAAACGTCTGATTCAGTGTGCTGAACAAGGGCAGGAAATCCTTTTTTCAACATCCTGTTAGCGCGCAGCACACTTATCTTCCATCACCTTGCGGAACAGTCCGTGCAGAGTGATAAAGAAACTTGCCTGCGCTTCTTCAAGCTCGTCAAACGTGTCTTCGCTCATGCTCTGGCTTTGTCCAGCTTCTAAAAGCGCTTCGCGCATAAGTGCGTGCATTTGCTGGTGCAAATCTTCAATTTGCGATTTGAGTTCTTCGTGTCCCGGGGGCGTCGGCAAGTAGCCAAAAAAACCTGCCAATTTGCAATGCAGATGAGCATCACGCGCCAAAAGATCTTCGTTTGCCGGGCTATTGAACAAAAGCTGGCGCATACCGCGTGAATACCAGGCGTTATGCCAGTAAATGGCTTCTTCCAAACCATCAATAAACTCATCGTAGGGAAAGGCATCGACGCTTGGATTGGAGCCGGTGTTCATGTGGGGAGGTATCCTGAAAAGGTGAGGGAAGTCGCTTTCGAACGCATGATAGCTGGATCGATAGGCGAAGGCTGATTCAAGGATTCGATGAGATCGGAAGAGCGTCGTGTAGGGAAAGAGTGTAGATCGCGGTGGTCG
>CALKWL010000362.1 GCA_938004235.1 uncultured Gammaproteobacteria bacterium | reverse complement strand
ACCACCGAGATCTACACTCTTTCCCTACACGACGCTCTTCCGATCTCGGCCTGAAAGGCGGCCTGAATACCTATGCTTACGCTGGGGGCAATCCGTTGAAGCTTATCGACCCCAAAGGCCTCGATGTCGTTATCGGGGCCAATGGTCCGGTGATGACGAACCCATTTGGCCATACCGCTCAGGCGTTCAGCGGACGGGGTGTCTACAGCTTTGGCACCGTACATGGTGATGGCTCATCATTCAGCAAGTATGTTCTGGACCAAGCATCTCAACGGGATTCTACCTACTACATCTTTAGTAGCAATGCCGCCCAAGATCTCCAAATGATCGCTGCATATAAACGCCGTACGGACCATCCGTACGACAAATTTGAAAACAACTGCGCGAGCGTCACTTCGGATGTTCTGAAAGCGGGAGACGTGAATACGGATCTAACAACGTACTTGTCCTCTCGTACTCAGGTAGTTCCAGCAACGCTGCTTCTTGAACTTCAACGACTAACTCTCGGATTGAACGCCGGGCAACAGGGAATTTCCGTCATTTCGGTGCCCAAAGGAAGCACTACTGTGCCTTTGCCTTTGCAGAAATTTGATCCCTTGCCATGAAACATATGCTCTTTTTCCGGCGGATGCTGACGCTGTTGGCGGTGCTTACATTGTTTATTGGTGGTTGTTGGTCGGATGAACAGGTTACGTTGGTTCATTGCGCGGCGAATGGAAAAACGGATTGCGTAGAACGAATGTTGAGCGATGGGGCGTCGGTGAATGGTCACGGGAAGGAAGGGGAGAGCCCGTTCTACGCTGCGGTCCGGAATCGCCACTATGAAACTGCTACGGTGTTTCTCGAACATGGGGTTTCATTGTCTGGGGTACACATGGGACACGACTACGTGGAGTTCGCCGTCAAAGAGCGAGATGTCGCGGCGCTTCGCTATCTAAGAACAGTTGGGGCATCGGTGTCCAGAGACAGTGAGGCGTTTGAAACGGCGCAAGAGATCGGTGACCCTGAAGTCTTGGAAGTCTTCGGCAACTGACCGCAGTAACAAGATTCACGACACCGAACATCTTGGCTGCCAGGGCACGGTGGAGCCCCTGTACTTGGTACTGGCTCTCACTTTCCCGGGATTGTCGTAGCTCCTAGATCCGTTTGTGCTTGCGCGTGATGCGCCGCCCGTCGTTGCTTGGTCCGGAATGGACGGGGAACTGCGGAACCCCGCAAGTTCGGAAAGTCAGTAATGGTGAAGGTCTACCGAAATGAGGCGGTGGAGGGTGCACCGGATGGCTTAATTCGATGACGACAAAGAAGCGATGCAAAGTGTTTGATCCAAGAGCACGCGCAATCTTTGAAGGCATGTCTCGGCAGGCGGACAAGGAGATCGCTTCCTGTCACTTATTGAGGTGCCTCCCGAAACTTGAACGCACTGCGGGGTATCCAAAGGACGTGTATCCGCCGGCTGATGTGTTTGTTCGTCGCGCAGAGAAACGAGCAACACCGGCACCTCGAGATCTGGCACGCGACCTTGTCAGGTAGTAAGTCTACGGTGGAGAGGAATCGAGTTTTCCAGCCTTATTTTCTCGCCGCTTCAGCTGCAATTTGCATTGCACTGGCCCTATTGGGGACCCTTGCGGGCAAAGGCGTAGAGTATTGGTCGTTGGCACTTGGCAGTTTTGTGCTCACGGCGATTTCGTCTGTTTCCGTGTTTGTCGTCTGGAGAGCATGGAGCAGCAATGAAAAGTGGCTCTTCTTCGGCACACTGCTGAGTGGTTTCGTGGTCTACCCAGTCGTGTGGTTGGTATTGCAGTATCTGTTGAGCCAGAGTTATGCACACGTTGTGACGACGTTCCGTGAAGGCAGCATCTTGTTTGAAGTGACGATATGGGGCGCTCTCATCAAGTTGTTCGATGATGGCATGCCACTGATGCATTCCGTTTTGTTGTTGTATTCAGCCGTTCGCGTGTCACGATGGATTCAGAATTCGGCCTTTTTGAAGACTGCCTCAATCGTGTTTGTTGGTGTGTCGGCATTGTATTTTTGTTTGTGGTTGGCTCTGACGGGCGACCGTTTGTTGTGACGGCCGATAGCCGGATAGAACGGATGACCGTGGCTGAGATCGATTCGTTTGCAATGGAGAAAGCCCCTCCGATCTGAGATGGTGGCGGTGTGGGCCGGATCACTCATTCCGGTCGTTTCATATAGGCTCGATCCTCCCACGCTCCACCCGCTTCGGCGGGTGTTTTTTTCGGTTATAATGAAACAGAACATATATGTAATGTTTCACATGTGAAAGAGGCGTTTTCGATGGACTGGAAAGACTTCAATCACGA
>CALKWL010000361.1 GCA_938004235.1 uncultured Gammaproteobacteria bacterium | reverse complement strand
GCAGGCCATCGTGAACATCATCGAACAGAAGGACGTTCGGGATCACTTCGTTGAGGCAGAAAAGCAGGCCATCGTGAACATCATCGAACAGAAGGACGTTCGGGATCACTTCGTTGAGCGGGAGATTCGCAAGTTCTCTCTGCGCTACCCGAATGCCGATCTGCAGATGATTTCTCATTACTTTTTTGCCGTCGGGCTGGAAATAGGTCTGCTTGGTCTTACTTTCCAACTTGAACAGGAGACAAAAAATGCCGCAGATGTACGTGGTTAATGCAAAGGGCCGGCTTACTGGCGAAGAGCACGTCCTTAACGTCGAAGCCGAGTCCGCCGACGATGTGTACGACATGATCGTAGACCTGGGTCTGATGGTTGCACCGGATGGTTATGGTGCTCTTCCTGACTTCCAAGACGATTTTGAGGTACTGCCGTGACTCTTCAGAAAGACCAGGTCATCGAACAGCTTCTTGAGCACAACGCCGAACTCCAGCAGGCGGTCATCGACATGAATGAATGGGTCGTTGCCGGCGAGGGCGTTGACTGCTTGTACTATCACGACCTGTACTGTAAAGGTGAAGATCAACGCTCTGTCGAGGTGGTTACCAAGATCATGAAGAATCGCTGGTAATCGCTTTCTGCTGTATTGTCAGTCACTGCTGACTTTGTTAGTCTAAGCTTCAACAAGACGAAATTTTTCTAGCTCATATAAGAGGAACCCATGCCCCGCTACGAATACGCCTGTGGACACTGCAACTTCGAAAAGGAAGTTACTCATCGAATTACGGAAACCCCGTCGATTGTCTGCCCGGAGTGCGGTGGCAACATGCGCAGGGTCATCAAGACAGCACCCCTCGTGAAGTTCAAGGGTAACGGTTTTTGGGCTACAGATGGCAGGCTCGATCATCTGATTAGCAAAGAGCCGCCGATTGGCCATCCCGCAGAGAATGATCGGTAATGTGCTCCTGCTCCTGGCTATTCCTGGGGGTTGTGATTGGCGCGGTCATCGGGCTCTTCTTTGCGGCCGCATTGTACGGGTTGCATATTCTCGACCGTGAACTGAAAGACGACGAAGACGACTATCGGACGTTATGAACCAGTCACGTCTTGAAAGTCTGATCGAAGCGTCCATCAACATTGGTAGCGGCTTCATTGTTTCGCTGCTGCTATGGACGTTCGTGATTGTCCCGGTCTGGAACCTCCCGGTGAACATGTCGCAGAACCTGATTATTACAGGTCTGTTCACCGTGCTATCCATTGTTAGGTCGTATATCTGGAGGCGTTTCTTCAACGCCGGGTTGCACAAAAGGATTCACGAGTGGGTTCGTCATGACTGACGAGATTCGCTATCAGCCAAAAGGCGGCATGTGCCTGTCGTGTATCGCACTGTACGACAACTGCAAAAGCCTCCCATTCGAAGCGATGCCGCAGCTCAGCCTAGAAAGAGAAGACATGTTGATTGCGAATGCTGATATGCATGTCTTCAACGATAAGGCTGATCTGTTCGACTGGCTCATGGAGCATTTCGAGGATACCAATTGAAAGATTACAAGAACGCATTTGGGCATCAGTCGCGGTATGCGCGAGTAGAAATGGAAGACTACAAGATTAGACGCTTCATTCATCGCTATAACCGCCCTCTGCGAGTGCGTCTGGCAAAAGAAACCATAAGGACGCAGGCATTCGTATGAACATCACTGCAATTATCTGGTTTGTAATTGTTGGTATCATTTTGTTTTACATCGTTTTCTAACAATGACCTTCCCAGATTGGTACGACATAGGCAAGCGAGTAACCGCCATATTCTATGACCATCAGGTTAGTGGCGTAGTTGTTCCTTATGACTTTGAGTATGAAGGCAGTGAAGTAAAGACCATTTTTGCCGTTCAGCTTGACGATGGTACTGAAATACCATTTCACGAACTCAGCTTGGTTGAGTTCATTTACGACGAACTGGAGGATTGAATATGATTCCGATTTACACCAGCAAGATCATCGATGAAATCGTTGCAATGGATGACCTTTTTGCTCCCGACATGATCGGTTTGGAATACGACGAGATTCTTGCTCTGCACGACGAACTCGACGGTGAGTATCTTGGTAAACGAGTTGATGTCGAAGAGTTTTACGACATGATCTGTGACGAAGAGGTATTCTGTGACGGCATTCCGTGCGTCCCGGTCTGAAGCGATGAAGGTCTTCGAAACCAAACATGAAAATTGCCCTTGTTGCGGATTTCCTACGCGCATGGGTATACGAGCGAGGTTACAACGTATGAAGCTGATCATTGCTGGCGGTCGTGACTACAAGCTTGTGGGTTTCGATTACAACCGTCTTGATATTCTGCTGTTGCGATACGAGATTACAGAGATCGTATCGGGTGGCGCAACGGGTGTCGATATCGCTGGCGAACTTTGGGCCAAGCAGAACTCCATCCCGGTCAAGCGGTTCCCCGCTAACTGGGAGCGCTACGGAAGCTACGCTGGCCCCGTCCGTAATCGCCAAATGGCTGTGTATGCGGATGCCGTCGCACTCTTCCCCGGTGGAGCCGGTACCAGAAACATGTATGAGCAGGCTGTCGAGCACGGCTTGACGATCTTTGACTATCGAAACAGAGTCTTGCGAGAATTACCATGAACATCTTTCAGAAAATTGCTGCTCTTTTTGGTGCTCAATACGCGTTGTTGATCATGTTCGATGGTGACTCTTTGGTGCGCAGGGTATACACCCTGGGTCGCGATATGTATGCGCACCCACACAGCCCAAGTACGCGGGCTCAGATTTTGCCGAAAGGTAAGACTGAAAGTCATGCGTATGTTATAGGCTGGAAGCCCGTCACGCCTGGGCTGTTTGACTACTTTGAAGGAGAATTGTAATGAGCAAAACAAAAAGAGCTTCCGAGCTTGAATATTTGCGTTGGTTTTATCAAATGGCAGACTTCGGCCCAGCCGATGGCGACGTTCGATACGACTTGAACGAGGAATTCAAAGAGGAAACCGGTCTTGAGTTGCCGGAAGGTTACGATTACGAAGAATGAACATCTATATCGATTGTGAATGGAACGGTTACCGGGGCGATCTTATCTCCATGGCGCTGGTAGCTGATAACGGCGAAGAGTTCTATGAGGTTCTGCCCTGCTCGACGCCGGTTCAGTGGATTGCAGAGAATGTTATGCCAATCCTCAACAAAGAGCCGATCACGGCAACCACATTCACCGTCAAGCTTGGCAACTTCCTCAATCAGTTTGATCGCGTTCATGTCATTGCGGATTGGCCCGAGGATATTGAGCGTTTCTGTCGCCAACTGATACTCGACGCCGGTATGTGCATCAACACGCCACCGCTGACCATGGAGATTGTACGCATCAACAGCGAGTCCAAGTTACCACACAATGCTCTGGAGGACGCCAGGGATCTTATGCACGCTTACGTCACTGAAAAGTATGAAAACCATCGTTGAAATGAAATTCGGCAGTCACCTATACGGTCTTGCCACTCCGCAGTCGGACACTGATTACAAGGGCATCTATATGCCAAGCTTCGAAAGCTTGCTGCTGCAGAACTTCCCCAAGACAATCAGTTCATCCACGGGCGACCCGAATGCCAAGAATCAGGCGACAGACATCGATCGGGAAGCGTTTTCATTACCCTATTTCCTGCAACTCGCCATCAAGGGTGAAACTGTAGCTATCGATATGCTGCACTGCGAAGAGCCTATCGACACTAGTGCAGTGTGGGAAGAACTAGTGACTAATCGGACTCGCTTCTACTCCAAGAATCTCAAAGCGTTCATGGGCTACGTGAAGCGCCAAGCCGCCAAGTATGGAGTTAAAGGCTCTCGTCTCGCCGCGATCAAAGAGGTCATGGATGTACTTACGATGCTGGATGATCCTGGCACAGCCAGATTATCTCACGTTTGGGATCGTCTTCCAGAAAATGAGTTTGCCAAGAAAGTCATCCGCGTCGATGGCGACGTAACGCGTCACTTCTACGAGATCAACGGTAAGCTCTATCAAACAACCATGTCCGTCTTGTCCGCATACAATTCGCTGCACAACATGTACAACGGCTACGGTGAGCGTGCCAAGCTCGCCGAGAAGAATCAGGGCGTTGACTGGAAGGCTGTCTCACACGCGCTTCGCGCTGGCTATCAGGCTCGCGACATCTTCAAGAATGGCGACTTCAAATACCCACTGGACGAAACAGACTTCATCCTTGCGGTCAAACAGGGTCGCCTCGACTTCGCGACAGAGGTTGCCCCTGTACTTGAAGACCTTGTTGTGGAGGTTGAAGCGCTTTCCGCCAGGTCTTCGCTGCCTGAAACCGTGGATGCTGACTACTGGAGTGACTGGCTGCTCAAAGTCTACAAAGACGAATACAACTTGCGGGTATAGCTCAGCGGTAGAGCTTCTGGCTTCCAACCAGATTGTCGAGGGTTCGAATCCCTCT
>CALKWL010000360.1 GCA_938004235.1 uncultured Gammaproteobacteria bacterium | reverse complement strand
AGCAGTTGTCGTTATGGCCCACCGAGGTGGCCGCCAACTTCTTCAACTCGCTTACCGATGCTCAGGTGCAGCGTTTGCCCTATTCCTGGTGGTATTGGGGAAGGCCAAAGCAGATTGCGCCGTCTGGTGAGTGGCAGTATTGGCTGCTCCTCGCCGGTCGTGGATTTGGTAAAACGCGCTCCATTGTGGAGTTTGGTATTCAAAAGGCACGGGAGAATCCTGGGAAACGCGGCGCGATTGTCGCGGCAACGGCCGCCGATGCGCGTGACGTACTGATTGAAGGGGAGAGCGGGTTTCTTTCTGTATCCGACCCAGATTTTATGCCCGTGTACGAGCCGTCGAAGCGCCGCTTGACATGGCCCAATGGCGCATGGGCGACCATCTTTTCAGCCGAAGAGCCGAACCGTTTGCGCGGGCCGCAGTTTTATTGGGCCATTGCTGACGAGATTGCTGCCTGGCGTTACCCTGATCGGGCGTGGGACATGCTGCAATTTGGTCTGCGCCTCGGCGACAATCCGCAGTGCGCCGTTGCTACCACACCGCGCCCCATTCCCCTGGTACGCTTTTTGATGGGCTATGACCGCTGTGTCGTTACGCATGGCACAACCTACGAGAATCGCAGCAACCTTGCCGACAGCTTCTTTAATTACATCATCAAACGCTACGAAGGCACTCGCCTGGGGCAGCAGGAATTAAATGCTGCGCTCCTTGAAGATGTTCCCGGCGCGTTATGGAACCGCACCCTATTGGAGAAAACGCGGGCCATCTCCTATCCTGCTCCCTATCGTATTGTTGTGGCTGTTGATCCTGCTGCAACAACCGGGCAAACGGCCGTTGTGGTGGTGGCCGTTGCCAAAGTGCGTGGTGAGGATCATGGCTTTGTTATTGATGATGTGACGCCACCTCCGGGCGCATTGCCAGCCGTGTGGGGGGCAGCGGCCGTTGCTGCTTACAACAAATGGGAAGCGGATGCCATCGTCGCCGAAATCAATCACGGCGGCAATATGGTTGAGACGGTCATTCGCAGCGTGGAAGGCGGAAAGGGCGTCACGTACAAAACCGTGCGTGCTAGCCGGGGGAAGTACACCAGAGCAGAACCGGTATCAACTTTATTTGAGCGTGGCTACGGTCATCTGGTTGGCTACTTTGGCCCACTCGAAGATGAGTTGTGTACATGGGTTCCGGGTGCGGATGAGTCCCCGAACCGTCTGGACGCGATGGTATGGGGGTTTACGGAGTTAATGATTGTCGAGGGCAAGAAGAAGGCGTGGGCCAGAGGTGCATAATGAGTGATGAAAAAACGGCCGTCAGCGGCGGTGAAACAAGAGGCGGATTTAGCGCCAACGAGTTAGAGCAAGCGTTGCAAGTAGCACAGCGGCAGTTGTTTGCCAATTCATTGGCGATTGAACGGGCAAGCCTGGCTGCGGCGTTTGGGATGCAGTTCGGTGGAGAACGGGATATTTACAAGGCGGCTGGATACCCCAGAGAAATCTCATTCGAGGGCTATTACGGAAAATATTTGCGGCAGGACATTGCCCAGCGCATTGTGGATGCCAAGCCGAACGAAACATGGCGGAGACCGCCCGTTGTTACTGACGATCCGGCGCATATTGACGCCATCCATGCCGAAACGGATTTCGAGCGTACCCCATTCGAGCAGGCGTGGCTGGACATTACAACGGCCGAGCGGATGCCAGACGGCATTGACACGGAAGCACCGTCTTTACTGCAAAAGATGTTAGAAGCTGACAAACTGGCCGGAATTGGCGAGTACGGCTGTTTGCTGCTGGGTATCCGCGATGACATGACGCTTGAGAACGAGTTGAAGCAGGTTAAGGGCGAGGAGGGTAATACCAAGCTGCTGCTTTATGCACGGCCGTTTCACCAGGATGATGCAGCTATTGCGTCGCTCGGTGTAGATACCAAAAGCCCGCGATACGGCCGTCCCACATCGTACAACCTGAAGATGAGCGAATCGTCCAGCGTGCCAGTCCATTGGAGCCGCGTTATCCATATTGCCGAAGGTGCGGACAAGGCTGGCGTGCTGGGAAAGCCGCGCATGGAAGCGATTTACAATCTGTTGGAGGACATGCTCAAGGTCACGTCCGGAGCGGGCGAGTCCGCTTGGAAACTGATGTATAAGGGCATGATTATCTCGGCAAAGGAGGGATATAGCCCACCCGATGATGGCGCGGTGACCCTGGATATGATGAAAGATTTTGTCAACGGGGATCTTCGGGTGCTAGAGTTGGGCGGTTACGATGTACGCATTGAGGGTGGAGAGATTGTAGACCCATCCCCGCTTATCAAAATCATAGTCGCTCTCATCTCTGCCGCAACTGGTATCCCGCAGCGGATTTTGCTGGGCAGCGAGCGAGGAGAACTGGCCTCGTCAACTGATGAAACGACGTGGAAAGAGTTGATTAGCAGCCGCCAGGTGAACTACGCCGAAACGGTAATTTTGCGGCCGACGATTAACCGCCTGGTTTATGCCGGAGTGATGCCTAAGCCGAAGGACGGCCGTTACTATGTCATCTGGCCAGACCTCTTTGCGCCTACGCCAGCCGAGCGGGTAAAGATGAATTTAGACCGCTCAACCGTCATCAAGAATCTATCACCTGCCGGTGCGCCGGATGTGTTTGTGGATGAGGATGAAGTGCGCGAGTTGGCGATGCTGCCGCCGCGTGCAACGGATGTGGCGGCGAATATCCTTGACGAGGAAGATGCCGATGGGGAGTAATGGGGTTCGGGCCATTGCTGTTGCTTGCAAGTGCGGTGCGGTGATGGGCAATATGGTGCAGGTGGACGGCCGTGTTTACCTGGATACGGGCGGGTGGCTGATTGCCCAGGGTAAGCGGCATTGCCACATTTGTGGACGGCCGTTTCACTTTACGGCGTCGCAGGCTGCTTGGGAAAAGCATATGCAGCGGCAGGAGGCGGAGGCGGCATGAGGCTGTTAACTGTTGCAGAAAATGCACATGTTGAATTGACACATACGGCCGTCCTCTACAAAAACGACGCCAACAGTCGCCGCGACCCCACGCGCACCACCCTGCTGCGTGGACGGTATACGGCGGACATGAACGGCCGTTTCCGCACGCTGAAGCAGCTCATCAATATTACGCTGGTTGACAATGATGCGCTGCGATTGAGTGGGGAACGGCCGTCTGTGTTTGTGCGACAGTTGGTGGGCAGTAAGGCGCGGCCTGCCACCCGCTTCCACTTTAAGACTGATGCGGAGCGCGTGCAGGCGTTCATGGACTGGCTGCGGGATGCCGTTGACCAGGAAG
>CALKWL010000359.1 GCA_938004235.1 uncultured Gammaproteobacteria bacterium | reverse complement strand
GATTGACTGACGTGACTGGAGTTCAGACGTGTGCTCTTCCGATCTCAACCCTCGCCCTCACGCACGACATCGCGCGTACCCATCTCGGCAAGCGCGATGACGGGAAGTCCGAGCGCCAGTGCCTCGACCAGCACCAGTCCCTGGGTTTCGGTGGCTGAGGAAAACACAAAGGCGTCTGCGGTGCGGTACAGGGCTTGCAGCTGACCATCGCGCGGGAGATAGCCGACAAAGTGCACATGCGCATCCAGTCCGAGTTGGGCGGTAAGTTTGCGCAGATGCTTTTCCGCCGGCCCTTCGCCCGCCAGCACAAGGCTGGCGTTTGGATGACGCTGAATCAGCACAACCATCATGTTCAGGAGAAATTCGACATTTTTTTCAAAGGCCAGGCGACCGACAAACAGGAGCATGGGTTGTGTGGCGTTCAGGCCGAGCGTTTCGCGTGGGTCGGCGGCGTTAGGGGCGCGCCAGCTTTCCAGATCGATGCCGGTGGGAATGACGCTAATGGGGGCGCGCACGCCGTAACGTCGCAAAATATCGCGCATGGCGATCGAGGGGGAAATCAGTCCATTGACCGCGTTACCTTGGTTGGCGGTCAGGCGGCGCGCCATCAGGCGCAGCACAGGGTCGGGCAGGAAAGGAATGTAGTGCTCAAGGTATTGTTCAAAAAAGGTGTGGTAGGTTTCCACCACGGGCAGCTTGAATTTGCGTGCAATGCGCGTTCCGGCGTAATGCGCGATAAACGGGGTGTGGATGTGGATCAGGTCGAACTTCTGCGGCGCGAGAACGCGCAGAGTGCGATTAAGATCACGCCAGCTCATCAGGCGATCTTCCGGGTCGAGAACCACCTTGCGTGCCGGGATGCGCAAGATGTTTGGGTCGCTCGATTCGGCCTGGTGGGGGTAGTCGGGGACGATCAGCGTGACTTCGTGCCCCAGTTTTTCCAAGGCATGGCGTGTCGTTTCTATGGATGTGGATACGCCGTTGACGCGTGGAAAATACACATCGGAAATCATCAGCAGGCGCATGGCTCGTCCTTGAGGGTTTCAGGCGGTTAGTGAGGGTGCTGCGGGGCATCGGGGTCGATTTTCCCACTGAATACACTGTACTGGTAAATGTTGTAGGCGACCATAACCGGAATCAGTACGCCAATCCCAAGCAACATAAAAAGCAGGGTGTTTGCCGGGGCGGCAGCCTGATCGATCGTGAGCGCGCCGGGAATGATATACGGAAACCAGGTGGCGGCCAGCCCGATGAATGAAAACAGAAAAATCAGCAGGCTCCAGATGAATGGAGCGCGTTCTGCGCGCTTGCGCAGCGCTTTGAACAGCATGTAAAAGCTGAGCAAGGCCGCTAAAGGCAGCAAGGCAAAGAATAAGAAATTCGGCATGGAAAACCAGCGCTCGAAAATATAGGG
>CALKWL010000358.1 GCA_938004235.1 uncultured Gammaproteobacteria bacterium | reverse complement strand
CAGTTTGGAGTTGATGGCGAACGCTGGTTTACTGAAGTCCCCATTGAAATCTCCTTTTTTATCCAATCCAGAAAACTGATTTCATCGCTCTCAGGTGATTCTTTCCAGATGAGATAGCCAATTAAGGCGATCCCGCGCTCGTAAGTATCCATTGCAGCAATGTCGGCTAAATCATCATCCCTTGCGACGCGGACACGGAATTTCTTTTCGTGCCCGTCACGGGATGCATTGGTGTTTCCCTTTGGTGCGCCTGCCATATTATTCCTCCTGTAGCATTTGGTGGATTGCTTGCTTGGATACACCAAGCGCGTCCCCCAGTAGTTGGTATGTTGCGCCTATATCCTT
Source organism: uncultured Gammaproteobacteria bacterium (assembly GCA_938004235.1). Lineage (GTDB taxonomy): Bacteria > Pseudomonadota > Gammaproteobacteria > Halothiobacillales > Halothiobacillaceae > Thiofaba. The sequence goes on along the minus strand of CALKWL010000358.1, from coordinate 1,903 downwards.
AAGGGTGCGTAGCGCTTCGATTTTTCTTTTCTGGTGTGCTGCTTGCTGACGGGGAGTATTGAAGCGTTTTAGATCAAATCCCTGCTTGCGCAGGGTAGAAGCCATGACCGTTGCGCTTTTGCGCTTAATCTGTCGTGGATATGTATCCACGAACTCATCAAGCGAGTTTGCCGCATTCCATAGCTCGGCAAATTCCTCATGCCATCTGGGCGCTGTCATTAGTTCCTCCCGAAAAAATCATCCGCATGAATAAAATCAATACCGGCGGCGCGCGCGGCCGCTTCATCGTCTTCGCTGTCGCCAACCATTACGGCATTCTCTGTTCCATTTCGCCGCATCGCCGCTTGCAGCATTCCCGGTGACGGCTTTCGCCATTCTTGGCTCCATTCTTCATCTGCGGCCTGAACAACTGGATTCCACTTACCGGAAGTCTTTGACTGGTAGGCAAATGAGATGAATACATTTGAGGCGCGAACCCCTAGCTTTTTGCGCAATTTGCGCATTCTTACTTTTACATCCATTTCATCTGGGTACTTTGAAGGGTCGCCAAAATTTCCTTCAATCATCCAGTGCCGTAATCCCACGCCACCCTGATTGGTGGCGAAGGCAACGGCCGTCTGATTGTTCGCGAACCAATCCACCACGCCGGGAAGTAATTCAGTAGTGTCACGCTCCGCGATTGTGCCGTCTACGTCAAAGATATATAGATCATATTGTTTCATGAGGTTTTCCTGCCTGTTGGTTGATTAATCGCTAAAGGCGATTCTGGCCCGCCGTCTTTGTGCGCTGTAGCGATTTTCCCGAAGGCGCGGGCGGGCGTGAGGCTTACGAATTACCGTCCAAAGGATTTTTGCCAAAACTTTGCAATGCCCTGCTTTGCGGGACCATCGAAAGGAACTGCTGAGTATTCGGCCTCGACTTCTTCGCGCAGTTGTGTGGTTTCGACCCCATACTGACTGTTGATCGCCTCCCAGGCTGTCCAATCCTCGCGCTCTTTGGCGGCTTCCATTTCGGCTTCCAAGCTCTTGATGCTTTCGATTTCTTTGTTGTACAAGGTATTGAGTAAATCGTATTTTTTCATTTTATTTTCCTTTGCCGTCTATCCGGCTGTCTGAATTGATTGTATTGTACCCGAAACAATAGCGAGTTGTCAAGTGCAAATTTACCAAAAACAAAAAAGCCGCCTTTTGGCGACTTCTTAAATTTCAACCATGATTTTTTTATACAATTAGGATAATCGACCCAACAACCGTAATGAATCGGGGCAGCCAAGATGGGATGAGCGCCACTCTAGCGCTTGCCTGACTTCCGTATTGAGGAACTGTCCAGCTGGACGAACGTCTTTGTCGCTGATATTGCTTCCCATAAGCACGCGACCAACATCATTCAGCGAACGACAATGCTGCACAATATCGTCCAGTTTACGGCCGTCCTGCTCCGCCTGGCTCACCCGTGGCGTCATAGGCGAAAATCGCCTTGTTGCATACTGGCCAATCGAAGTTATCCGTTACCTAATCACCGCTGCCATCAATGGTCAGGAACTCTGCGGGGAGTGGGGCAGGGGTGGACGTAACTTCGACCATCGTTTCGACGATGCGGGTTACTTCTTCCGTGACGATGCGGGTCACCTCAACTTCTTCAACCACCGGCACCTCGACGGTCACCTCTACTTCTTGGATGACTTCGACCGTCACCGGTACCTCAACGGTTTCCGTGACAATCTCTGGCTCGGCCGTAGCGCAGGCCGACAACAACAGCACAATAAAAACAAACAGTAATTTTTTCATGGAACACCTCCGGGGCAAATGATAGCACAGGGCGTGCTGACAATAAAACACATGCCGTTCTCATCATTCCTCGCCATCTTCTTCTGGATGGTCGCCAAACCACCACAGCAGATCGA
>CALKWL010000357.1 GCA_938004235.1 uncultured Gammaproteobacteria bacterium | reverse complement strand
CCACCGAGATCTACACTCTTTCCCTACACGACGCTCTTCCGATCTACAACAAATAAAACACAGATCACAGCGCCCCTCGGCGCTGTTTTCTTTTTACCGCGGGCAACTTGCTTTTCAAGCTTTAATTGAGCGGTTATGTGATGGGGCTGTTGGAAAACACTTCGTCTTTGCTATATTCGAGCCGTGGCAAATAACGCTCTTTAGCGCAACCATCCGCAACGTCAATAAGTTGGCTTGCCCCCCCGTGAAACCGAAATTTTTTCGGTTGCATATTTCAAAACCGTCAAAGGTAAACCCCATGAATCGTAGAACTAAGCGTTTGTTTTGTTTAAGCGCCTTGGCCGCATTGATTGCGCCATCGGCACACGCTGTCGCCCCCGCGAACGGCGGGCTCTCTTTACTCCAGGAGCCAGTTGCATCGGGCATTATCGTAAAATTCAAAGACCAGAACGCCCGCCTTGACATCTTAGGTCTGCTCGATGGACGCAGCGGCATGCCGTCTAAAAATGAGCCTTTGCTCACTTTGGGCTTGCTGGCAGGAGGCGCATCACTGTCATATAACCGCTCAATGGCTCTGGACAGTGACGTGATTAAATTAGCCCCGGGAACCAGCATGGAAGCTGCGGAAGAGATTGCCAAGCGCCTGGCAACACAGAGTGATGTGGAGTTCGCCGTAGTCGATCGCGTGATGCACGCCATGGCTGCGCCGAACGACCCCCGATACGCCCAGCAGTGGCATTATCACGCCCTGTCTCCGAGCAATTATGGCTTGAACCTGCCGGCAGCATGGGACATCACTACAGGCAGCCCTTCCGTCGTCGCGGCGGTGATTGATACCGGCATCACTGTGCACGAAGATTTGGATCCAACCCGTATTTTGTCGGGGTATGACTTTATTTCAGACTCAGCAGTGGCTAATGACGGAGATGGACGCGACAGCAACCCCGCCGACCCTGGCGACTGCACCAACAGCGCAAGCTGCTCTAGCTCATGGCATGGTACGCATGTCGCCGGCACAATCGGTGCGAATACCAATAATGCGTTAGGCGTGTCCGGTGTTAACTGGCAATCGAAAATTTTGCCCGTGCGCGTGCTGGGTGTGGGGGGAGGCTATACCTCCGACATCGTGGACGCAATTGTATGGTCTTCCGGCGGTAGTGTTCCTGGAGTTCCCACAAACCCTACACCCGCAAAAGTACTGAACCTAAGCCTGGGCGGTCAACATTCGTGTGACGCAGCAACACAGAACGCGGTCAACACGGCGATGGCTAATGGTGCTGTCGTCGTCGTTTCCGCTGGTAACAGCAATTTGGATGCCTCTGGATTTAGCCCCGCAAGCTGCAACGGCGTGGTCACGGTTGCTGCAACAGGTCAGACAGGTCAAAAGGCTTATTACAGTAACTTTGGCGCAAGCGTCGAAATAGCAGCTCCCGGTGGGGATCGCAATGTTGACACGATGGTGCTGTCAACGCTCAATTCTGGCACCACTAGCCCGATTGCAAGCAGCTACGCCAATTATCAAGGCACCAGCATGGCGGCGCCGCATGTGACCGGGCTGGTTTCGCTTATGCTGAGCGTCGACCCCAGCCTGACACCGGCACAAGTTCTGACCTTGTTGCAGCAAAATGCAACGCCGTTCCCGGCATCTGGAACCTGTACTACAGCCAATTGCGGCAGCGGCATTGCGAACGCCGCAGCGACTTTGGCTGCGATGGAGGATACGCCGCCGCCCCCCGGAGATACTCAACCGAACCCCTTTGGTTGGCCAACCAAAACAGGCGTTACAACAAATACCTGGATTACCTCGGCGCCTACGGTTCTAACTGGATTTGATACTCCCGCGCCCTTCAGCGTTGACAATGGATACTTGGTTTTGAACTGCTCCACATCAGCCGCGCCGAAACCGCCTGGCTTGTTTGGCAGCTCGGCTGAGTCCCCCTCTGTTGAGTTGTCGAGCGGCACCGTCAACCCCGGTACCTCTGTGTGTGTAAAACACAAGTCCAGCGCAACTGCGAACGGAACGGTGGTATCAACGGTCACTGTAGGCGGCGTGAATGGAACCTTTAAATCCGTTACAAAGGCGTCGTTTGGATTTTTCCCTCGGTAAATTGCTTGATGCGCCCCCTTGTAGCTAAGTAGCTCTTGGCACGGCCTGATGAGGCCATAAAGTGCGGGAGAGACTAAACAGCCTAACCATGCTCGCTGCGCAAACGCGCATCGAGCATTTTTTCGCTCAATCGAAAAATACCGCATAATCACTGGCTGCCGCTCTTTTGAAGCCTATCCATGACCAAGCCCCTACGTCTCCTCCGTCCCCTCCTGCTGCGAGAGTGGCGCGAAACCTATGCCGGATCGCTTCTGGGCGGCGCCTGGAACCTTGTCCAGCCGCTATTGATCGTGTTGATGTATTGGTGGGTATTCAGCGCCGTGTGGAAGATGCGCCTGCCCGTCTCGCCGACTGACGGCTCTGAGCTGCCATTTATCGTATTCCTGCTCAGCGCCATGCTGCCCTGGCTAGCTTTTCAGGAAGGCCTGGTGCGCGGCGCGTCGTCCGTGGTATCCAAAGCCGACGTACTGCGTCACAGCCCATTTCCTGCCGAGCTTTACCCGCTGTCGCGCGTCCTGGCTGCCCACTGCACCTATGTCGTGGTCATGCTTGCCGCCTGGGGAGCTTTGCTTGTGGGGGGAACGTCAGGGCTCCATCCATGGATGCTCCTGCCAGCGTTCGCATGGCTGAGCCTGCAAGCATTGTTTGCTCTCGGGTTGGCGTGGCTTTTGGCTGCGCTTGCGGTGTATCTGCGCGATCTGATTCATGCGGTCAGCATGGTGATGACGTTTTTGCTGTTTACCGCCCCCATTCTCTACCCGCTTGAACAGGTGCCGGAAGCCTGGCGCACCGTCGTCTGGATGAATCCATTTACCCCCTTTGCGGAAGGATTTCACGCTCTGTTGCTGCATGGCAACTGGCCTTCGGCACTGAGCCTAGGTTTGAGCCTGGGTTACACGCTCATCGCCTTGGTTGTGGGATACAGCCTGTTCCGCAAATTGCAAGCGGGGTTTGTCGATGTCCTCTGAACTCAAGACGCCCCAGCCCGCATTCCTTTTGCACGATGTCAGCAAGTCGTACGCTGTATACGCTCATCCGCTCGACCGCCTCAAGGAGCTGTTTTCCACCCGCCCGCGTCATCGTTTGTTTACCGCATTGCACCCCTTGTCACTTGAGATTCCACAAGGCAGCACGCTTGGCATCATTGGCGACAACGGCGCGGGCAAAAGCACGCTGATGCACTTGTTGGCCGGCACCCACACGCCCACGAGCGGCACGATTGAGCGTTACGGGCGCATTCTCGGCTTGCTTGAACTGGGTGTCGGCTTTCATCCCGAGTTCAGCGGGCGCGACAACCTGCTGTTTCAGGGTGATATTCTTGGCATTGAGCGCGGCTTTATCCATGAGAGGATGCAGGCCATTCTTGATTTTGCCGAGATTGGTGAATTCATTGACCAACCATTGCGCACCTACTCGACTGGCATGAAAGTGCGCCTTGCTTTCGCCCTGATTGCTTCGCTCGACCCGGATACGCTGATCGTGGATGAAGCGCTGGCGGTCGGGGATATTCATTTCCAGAAGAAATGTATTGATCGCATGATGGCCTTCAAACAGGCGGGCAAAACCATTGTGTTTTGCTCACACAGCCTCTATCAGGTCGGCATTTTCTGTGAACAAGTCATCTGGATGCAGCAGGGCAAGATGCGCATGTTTGGCGCCGCCGAAGAAGTTTTACCCGCCTATGAGGCCTACCAGCTTGCCAAGGATGAGGTTCCTGACCCCCATGCTCAGGCCGGAACACAACGCCCGCCGGCTCGCATTACCCGCTTCGTGCTCGCCAGCCCTTCACCCATGAATGAGGGGGAGGAATTGTGTGTCGAATTCAGCACGCAAACACTGGATGAAACCACGCGTTACCACGTATCGCTCTCGCTCAAACTGGAAAGCGGGCGCGGGGTTTTTGTCGCCGCCACCCACCTACGCGGCGCAGCTCCGCTTCAAGGCAGTCAGGCACAACGCATTCGCTTCCCACACCCCCCTCTCATGGGAGGAAGCTACCAGCTGCATCTGCGTCTTTGGGATGACCAGGGCTTGATGATTTTTGACGAACGCGTGCTGAACGACCTGACAATCCGCAAACAGGGACGCGATATGGGTATTGTGCGTCTTGAGCACATTTGGGAGTCGATGCCCCCGTCATGAGTCCGCAAAAGCATCTGCTTGTCCTGCACCAAGCCTATGTCATCGGCGGAGCGGAACTCACCACGCGCAACGTGCTTGATGGGCTGCAACAAACCGGCGACTACAGAGTCACGCTCATCTGCCCTCAGGTCATGAGCGACTACTGGGCGCAAGGCTGCGATCAATGGTTGGACAGCGCCCCACTCGGCCTTGCAGGCTGGTTCGACACTCCGACGCGTTTGTGGCGTGATGCACGCGTCCTGAGCACCCTCCTGCGAGAGCATCAGGTTGATCTGGCCATCGGCATGATGCACTACAGCTCCGCCGTGTTGGCATTGGCCATCCGTATGGCCGGAGTTGCAACCCGTTTGCTCGCCAGCTACCGCGGCCCGGTGTTTGAACACCTGCGTCACTTTGAGCCCAATCGCGGACGACGTATCTGGATTCATGCGGCCATTTGCGCCAGCTCCCATGCGGCTCAAGGCGTGACCATGCCTTCAGAGGGCACGGCTCTTGAGCTGAGTCGTCACTGTTGGACACCGGCGCGCAAACTCCATGTGGTTTATAACGGCATTAACCTTGAAGAAGCGGGGCAACGCGGCGCTCAGCCCATCAAACTTCCCACCCCACTGGAGCAGGGCGAACCCTTTGCCGCGGTAAGCGCGCGACTGTCTGAAGAAAAGCGCCTGGATTGGGTCATCAACGCCTTTGCACGACTTGACTCAGCGGCTGAGCTCAAGTTGTTGGTTTTGGGCGAAGGCTCAGCGCGCGCGCAGCTTGAAAATAGGGTGCACATTTTAGGACTGGAGCAGCGCATCATTTTCCAGGGGCATGTCGACGACCCTTTGCCTTATCTTGCGCGCTCCCGCATGTTCATTCATACCTGTCAGTACGAGGGCTTTGGATACTCAATTCTGGAGGCATTGGCCTGCGGCACGCCGGTCATCGCCACCGACTGCCCCTACGGCCCTCGCGAACTTCTACATGATCCCGGAAGCCCAGGTGCACCCGCAGGATTGCTTGTGCCGATGAACGATCCGGACGCTCTTGCTGCCGCGATGAGCCTGATTTGGAAGGATGAGACGCTTGCTCACGCGCTGATCGAGCGCGGACGAGCCCGAGCACAGGAGCTTTCTTTGCCGCGCATGCAAACGGGTCATGAACAGGTGATCCGGGATCTGTTGGGAAAAAATTGATACGGCGCGCCGAAATTGGCCGACCGCAACCGTGCTTCCAACATGCGTCGAACTCAAAAATGCTCCGTGCCGCATCAATACCCCCTCCGAACAGGAGACATCAGAAAATATCCAGGTCTCCCGGCATAAAACCCGGTGCGCGCAGACTCTCGGCGGGATCGCCTGGAGCAGATAGCACAAACTGCATGGCCACAATGCCCGTATCAGTCACACGTCCCGAGATCGGAAGAGCGTCGTGTAGGGAAAGAGTGTAGATCTCGGTGGGCG
>CALKWL010000356.1 GCA_938004235.1 uncultured Gammaproteobacteria bacterium | reverse complement strand
GATTGACTGACGTGACTGGAGTTCAGACGTGTGCTCTTCCGATCTGAGCTGGTTGATGTAGAGACGTTTCTGAATAAATCCCTTGACCTCGGCCTTGCTCATATTGGGATCATTCTGTTTTTCAAGCGCGGCAAATGCCGACTGAACCGCACCGTCATCGAGGTACAGCGGCACGATTTTCATGCCAGCAATCGCCGCAATACCCGCAATCGAAAGAATGATGAACAGGGTCACAAACCCCATACCGCGCTGTGTCTGAATCCGCATGTCCAATCTCCGTAAGGTTAAGCCCAAAAACCCTAATTAGGACTTACGCAAAAGTGTTCCAGCAAGGCAAAGCGCCGCAGACAGTACAATTAAGTACGGCAAGGCGCTTGAACGCCTCTGGGGCAGTTTTGCGTCAGTCCTGTCAATGAATTCCGGTTCCGATGCGCTCAGGCTTGATATGCGCACCCTCGCCGTCAAAATTCATCCACACAAGCATAGCGCGTCCAACCAGATTGTCTTCCGGTACGAAGCCCCAGTAGCGGCTATCGTTACTATTATCGCGGTTGTCGCCCATCATGAAATACTGTCCCTCGGGCACGATGAACTCACCTTCAGGCCCCACCGCCCCGGTGCGCTGCAAAATATCATGCACCACGCCTGCCAGATCCTCTTCATACTCCGCGGCGCCCACCATGCGTCCATTGGCACCGTCCCCCGGATAAACGCCCAGTTTCTTCAGCGGCATAACTTCGCCATTGATGGTGAGCTGTTTGTTTTCATAACGAATGCGGTCGCCCGGCAGGCCAATGACGCGCTTAATGTAATCCACTTCGGGTTGTTTGGGATATTTGAAAACCGCCACATCCCCCCGCTTGGGCTCGCCCACTGGAAGAATCTTGGTGCGCAACACCGGCAGGCGCACGCCGTATGCAAATTTGTTGACCAGAATGAAATCGCCGACTTCCAACGTCGGCATCATCGAACCTGAGGGAATACGAAACGGTTCCGCTACAAAGGAGCGCAACACGACCACCACAAGCAATACCGGGAAAAAGCTGCGTGCGTAGTCCACCAGCAGCGGCTCAGCCCTGGATGACTCAACCCGTGCCTTGCGAAAGAACAGGCGATCGACCGCCACGATGCCTCCGCTCACCAGAGTCAGCAGCACCAGAATCAGTTCAAAGTTCATGACTTACTATCCCTCTGCAATACAGCCAAAAACGCCTCTTGCGGCACATCCACCCGACCGATCGACTTCATGCGCTTCTTGCCTTCTTTCTGTTTATTCAACAGCTTTTTCTTGCGCGAGACGTCTCCACCATAACATTTTGCCAGAACATTCTTGCGTAAGGCCTTGATATTAGTGCGTGCAACAATTTTCCCACCAATCGCTGCCTGAATCGGCACTTCAAACTGTTGCTGCGGAATCAGATCTTTGAGCTTTTCGCACAAGACACGTCCGCGCGATTCGGAGTCGGAGCGATGCACAATCATCGACAGCGCGTCCACGGGCTCGGCGTTAATCATCACATCCAGCTTGACCAACTGTGCGGCCTGAAAGCGCAAGAATTTATAGTCAAATGAGGCATAGCCACGACTCACGGATTTAAGCCGGTCGAAAAAGTCCATCACCACTTCCGCCAGTGGCAATTCAAAGGTGAGCTGCACTTGCGAGCCCAAATACAACATTTGTTTTTGCACGCCGCGCTTTTCAATGCACAACGAAATCACGTTGCCAACGTACTCTTGTGGCAAAAGAATCGTGCCTTCAATAATCGGCTCGCGCATCTCGGCAATATTCGGTGTCGGCGGCAAATCAGCGGGATTATGAATCAACAGCGTTTCGCCCAACGTAGTAACCACCTCAAACACCACCGTGGGCGCGGTGGTAATCATGTCAAGGTTGTACTCGCGCTCCAGCCGCTCCTGGATAATTTCCATGTGCAACAGGCCGAGGAAACCGATGCGGAAACCAAAGCCCAGTGCTTGCGAAACTTCCGGCTCAAAATGCAGCGCGGCGTCATTCAAACGCAGCTTGCGCAGAGCCTCGCGCAGGTTTTCGTAGTCTTCGGATTCGACCGGATACAGCCCCGCAAACACGCGCGGCTGGACTTCCTTAAAACCGGGCAACGGATCGGATGACGGCTCTTCGACACTGGTAATCGTGTCGCCAACTTTAGCCGCGTCAATCTCCTTGATGCCGGCAATCAAAAAACCCACCTCGCCGGTTTTTAGTAGCTCACGATCGTGGCGCTTGGGCGTGAAGACGCCGACTTTTTCCACCTGAAACACATCGCCGGTACGCATGGTCTTGATCTTCTGGCGCAGGCGCAATTCACCATCAACCACGCGCACCAAGGCAACGACGCCGACATAGTTGTCGAACCATGAATCGACAATCAGCACACGCAAGGGAGCCTGCTCCTTGCCGCTGGGCGGCGGAATGCGCTTGACCAGAACTTCAAGCAACTCAGGCACGTTCATGCCGCTTTTGGCGGATACACGTTCGGCATCCGAAGCGTCGATGCCGATAATGTCGCCAATCTCCTTGGCCACGCGCTCGGGGTCGGCATTCGGCAAGTCCATTTTGTTGAGCACGGGAACGACTTCCAGCCCAAGATCAATCGCGGTGTAGCAGTTGGCGACCGATTGCGCCTCAACGCCCTGCGAAGCGTCCACCACCAGCAGCGCGCCTTCACACGCGGCCAGCGAGCGCGAAACCTCGTAGGAAAAATCCACATGTCCCGGCGTGTCGATCAGGTTCAGCTCATAATTCTGCCCATCTTTGGCACGATAATTCAATGAGACGCACTGCGCCTTGATCGTAATGCCGCGCTCACGCTCGATATCCATCGAATCAAGCACTTGCGCCTCCATCTCGCGCGCCTCCAGGCCGCCGCACAACTGAATCAGGCGGTCGGCCAGAGTGGATTTGCCATGGTCGATGTGGGCGATGATGGAGAAATTACGAATATGTGCTTGATCCATAGGGAAGGCTGTCAGTCTAAACAAAGGCGCGGAGTATAGCAGCCAGATCGTCTCAACAGGATGCTGAAAAACCTCATCCATGAGTTTTTCAGCCCTATCGAATCCGGTGGGCTGGTCAGCTTAAGGCGAAGCTGACGAAGTCCGCGCTCACGCCCGGACTCGATAGCAAAAAAATCAATCATTTATGTGATTGATTTGCGTGCAGGAGATCCATGTCCTGCCTTAACGGGCTGTCTGCTAGCCGTTTAAGCTCATGTTCTGCGCTGTATGCACGACTCCAGCCCCTGACATACCTTGTTTATATGAGTTTGATAGGGATGATCTTTGAGGCACACGCCCCCTGCTCCGCCGAGGAAATACACGCAAGCACACGCGGCTCAAGCACATCCAGCTGCTGTTGCGCGCGATGCAGGGAAAACCATTGAACCGCCCCGAGCGCCGCCAACATCCCACCGCCGCCCGCCAGAGCCGCCCAAATATCCCCCAAGGGTTGCCCAAGCACCAGCCCAAGCAACAAACCGGAAACAGGCAGACCGTACAGCAGGAACGCAGCACGCAAACCGCCCTCCTCCGTAATCCCAAGGACAACCACATCGCCCACCCGCACGCCCAAAGGATCTCGGGCGCGCACCTGCTGACTCACCCCCGGCGACAGCGCTTCGCCGAGGAGCTGAGTACCGCAGGAACCCTTAGAGGCGCAACTGCCGCATCCCCCTTGACGCACGCTTTCGACCCAGGCGTAACCTGGCTCGACGGCGATCACCCGCCCCTGCGTCTCAAGCATGAGTCAATCCTCCGAGCGCGGAGTCACAGGCTGCATTCCCTCCAGCATCATGCGCATGGCCGCTTCGGGCGCATCCCCCACGGCAGTCAAGCGATAACCGTCCACTTCACGCACGACGCGCTGCATCACACCGCGCGGATGAGGCTTCCCCTCGTTGGCAGCTGGTTCCGGTGCATCCAGACGCTCGATGAATACCGATACGCTGCTCAATCCATCCGAAAAAATCAGTTGCTCCAAGGGTTTCGGCCTATGGGGCGTGCTGCGTAGCTCAGCCGAGCGCTGCACATAGCCCGGCGGCAACACCGCAGCCAGCCAGCCCGACTTGAAAGCGGCTCGCCCTTCACCCTGAAGCGGAGCCTCGGGCTTATCCTCGACCACACGGAATCCATCAATATTGGAAAACAGGCGCATATCGTCAGTATCAGCCTCCTTGCGCATACGCAGCTGGGTAAACTGACTCAGTTCAAGGCGCCGCTCACCATTAAAAACCTCAAGATTCAACAACATCGCACTCGGCTCATGGATGCACAGACGATAGCCGAAGCGATAGGCGTCCCTGGGGGCAAGACGTACCAGACGGCAACCGATGCCGCCCACCCGCGCCTGCCCCTGAAGTGAAATCGCGTAAAACGCCCCCAGGGAACCTGCTTCAGCGAAGCGCTCCGTGAAAAGCCGTCCATTGAATGCCGGTGTATGCCCTACCACGACAAGACGCGACTGCGGCCAGACGCAGGTGCACCCTTGAGAATCCTGCACCACCTCAAACGGTTTGCCGTCCAGACTAACCAGATGTTCACGCTCACCATGCTCCGCATCATAACGATGGAAGACCCGCATACTGCGCGCCTCGCCGCCGCGCATATGCAGCAGCAACCCCTCATAGTTGGTGGTTTGCATGGCGCTCGCCATCCGCTTGAGAAGCTCTTCGGCACCCATATCGGAAGACTGCGCAAGCAGGGACGGACATGGCGCAACCACACCCTCCGCGTAAGCCGCTCCTGCGCCCAACATACAGACAAGCCCAAACAACGCCGCTGAGACTGGATTAAATCGCATTAGGGACGCTCGTATGAAGCAAGACGCACATTCGATGACAGAGTGCGCATTGGCCCGCCTTCGGCATGAGCAAGATGCTGCAACAGATAGGGATCGGGGATATTGTCCGCATCCGCTTCAAGTTCAGCCAGCGTCTCAACGGCGGAAGAGGGTACCGTCAAATCCTGCGCCTGGTTTGCCTCAGGCTTTACACCCGCAGGCGCACTTTGCGCCGTAAGCGCAGGCACGCTCTGCTCCACGCCCGTATCGGGCGTCATGACCAACATGACGCCCGCCACACTGGCAGCCAAGGCCATCGACAGAACGGGCGCACGCCACCCTGCCAATACGCCGCCGAAAAAGCCCGGAGTAAGCTCAGACTCGGCGATTTTGCGTGGCGCAGCGCGAGCAACTTGAGCGTCTTCACTAGCGATCTGCTGCATGACCGACCCCACCACGTCGCGAGGGGCGCGCTGCGCCGCCTGTACAAACAACGGCGAATCGGCCTCGGCGCGCATCAGCTCGCCCAGCAGGGCGTAACGCTCAAGCTGGCGCGCCGCGCGATGCTGGATACCGCGTTCACGCATCTGCGCCAGCATCTGCCGCAGTTCATCGTTCGACAGGGCGTCATCCGCCAGCGCGGAGAGCCGCTCTGCATCGCGTACCGAATCTGTGGTTGTGTTCATGGGGCATCCCCTAAAAAATAATGCAAAAAAAACTTAAGCCATAAACGCATGCAAATGCTTATCCAGCGCCTCGCGCGCGCGGAAAATACGCGAGCGCACCGTACCGATCGGGCAATCCATCACCTGGGCGATTTCCTCGTAACTCAAGCCTTCGAATTCGCGCAGGGTAATCGCCGAACGCAAATCCTCCGGAAGCTCGCTCAAGGCCTTTTTCAGCACCTTGTGCAGCTCGGAGCCGTTAAAAATGCTTTCCGGGGTTTCTGAAGTCACGAGGCCAGGCGTATCCGCGTACTGGTCGGTCTCATCCGCATCCAGATCAACCATACGCGCCTGCTGGTGCGCAGTGGACAGATGATTTTTGGCCGTATTGACCGCAATACGATACAACCAGGTATAAAACGCAGACTCGCCGCGAAAACCGGGCAGCGCCTTCCAGGCCTTGATAAAGGTCTCCTGAGTGAGATCCAGAGCCTCGTCCATATCGCGCACATACCGCATAATCAGTTTGCTTACCTTGTGCTGATATTTGCGCAACAACAATTCGAACGCATATTGGTCACCCGACTTAGCAAGCTGCACAAGCTCAAGATCGGATGAGTGCTCATCAGGTCGAGGTGATTTTTTTCGTCCCGGCACATCGTCCGAGGGGCTTCGTCGCATAGTGGCTGCATTCCCATTCAAGACCCCATCCATTCCAAGCTCACGCTATAGACGTCATCGGGGCGCGGAGGTTCCATCAATTCAGGACACTTCTATAAATTCGATCAAGACGATGATGGCAAGACAAACACAGCGAAAAAGCACGGCGTACATATAGTGTGCCTGCATTTTGAACCGTAGTTGGCGCAACCAAATTCGAGCGCCTCTCCTGCGCAGCAGGCCTTGGGCAAGGATGCCCAAGAGCCGTGCGAGGGCAGGATGCGCGGCTTCAGCGGATTTATGGAAGTGCCCTTCAATCTGTCGGCTGACAATTGTGTGGATAATACAATACGTCACCGCATGACATGACAAAACCCGCCCCGTGAAAACATGGAACACCGGACTCAACCGCTCATTCCCCAAAACAGGATTTTTCGACCCGCATGACCAATAACCGCGCGCCTTTTGATGTTCTTATCCTCGGCAGCGGTGCCGCTGGCCTAAGCACCGCCCTCCATCTTCCCGCCGGCCTGCGTGTGGCGATCCTATCGAAAAACGCCATGGATGAAGGCAGTACGCAATGGGCACAAGGCGGTATTGCGGCGGTGATGGACGTGCACGACAGCTTTGAAAAGCATATCCATGACACCCTTGATGCGGGCGTCGGGCTACCCGATGCAAAGGTTGTGGAGCGCATCGTGCGCGAAGCACCGCAACTCATGGAATGGTTGCAACGCCTCGGCATGCCATTTACCCGTGAACAAGGCAAGCTGCACCTCACCCGCGAAGGCGGGCATAGCCATCGCCGCGTGGCTCATGCACATGATGCGACCGGCGCCGCATTGGAAACGACCTTGCTGAACGCTGCGCGCGCACGTAAAACACTGACCTTGCTCGACAACCACACGGCCATTGACCTCATTACCAGCGCTCGCCTTGGGCTGACGCATACCCCTGAAGACAACCACTGTGTCGGCGTCTACGCACTCAATCGCAGCAGCGGACATATCGAAACCCTGCGCGCCCACTGCATCGTCCTGGCCACCGGCGGCGCGAGCAAGGTTTACCTGTACACCACCAACCCGGACGGCTCGACCGGCGACGGCATCGCCATGGCCTGGCGCGCGGGTTGCCGGGTCGCCAACCTCGAGTTCATGCAATTCCACCCCACCGCGCTGTATGAACCGCGCGCCAAAACCTTCCTGATTTCGGAGGCCGTGCGCGGTGAAGGCGGACGACTGGTTCTACCGGACGGCACACCGTTCATGCAGCGCTACGATGCACGCGGCGAACTGGCACCGCGCGACATTGTGGCACGCGCCATCGACTATGAAATGAAGCGCTTCGGTTTGGACTGTGTCTATCTCGACATCAGCCACAAGCCACCTGAATTTGTGCGCGAACACTTTCCCACCATCTACGCACGCTGCCTTGAATACGGCTACGACATCACCCGCCAGCCGATTCCCGTAGTTCCCGCCGCGCACTACACCTGCGGTGGCGTCATGGTGGATGCCCAGGGTCGTACCGACATCGCCAACCTGTACGCCATTGGCGAAGTCAGCCACACCGGCCTGCACGGCGCCAACCGCTTGGCCAGCAATTCGCTGCTTGAGTGCATGGTGTATGGCCGCGCTGCCGCACTCGACATCGCGCGTCGCCGCCGTGAAAACACCGTGCCAAGCAGCATTCAGATCGACATCCCTGCCTGGGACGAAAGTCAGGTCACCGACTCGGATGAAGAAGTGGTGGTCAGCCACAACTGGCACGAACTGCGGCAAACCATGTGGGACTATGTAGGCATCGTGCGCACCCGCAAGCGCCTGAGCCGCGCCATGAACCGCATCGAACTGCTCAAACGGGAAATCGACGAGTACTACGGCAACTTCCGCGTCACCCACAACCTGATCGAATTGCGCAATCTGGTCACCGTAGCTGAGTTAATCGTGCGCTCGGCGATGGAGCGCAAGGAAAGCCGGGGGCTGCACTATATTCTTGATTATCCGGATTTAATGGATGGTGAGCCGGGGAATACGGTGCTGAACCCCAGCGAAAGCAAGGAATAGGTCGAACATCTTGCCAAAAGACTTATCCCACAAGTGAACGGACATGCAACACTCGGACACCAGCTTGAGCATGTTCAAGTTGGCGCATCGAACCAACCGTGCCATATGTCCCATAGGAATCCAACGTATATTGTACTCACCAGCAAATCAACATGTTGCAGCAGATATACCAAGTTATTACTAGATCGGAAGAGCACACGTCTGAACTCCAGTCACGTCAGTCAATCTC
>CALKWL010000355.1 GCA_938004235.1 uncultured Gammaproteobacteria bacterium | reverse complement strand
GGTGCAGTGTACCAGCAGGCTTGGTTGCGGACTTTTACTCTGGATTGCTTTGCGTAATTCAGCTCTCAGTGTTTGAACTGATTTCATAGGGAGGATTCATCATGACCCCGGAAGAAGAAAAAAAGATTCTCGCCACTTCGCCCATTGGTACTTGGGTGATTCTTGCGACCTACGGCGTGATTTTTACGCTGGGCTGGTTGGGAATGTATGCCCTGTTCCTCAGTCGCGGTCCCGTGCACTGAGTCTGGATGTTCCAACCAAAGAGGAAAACAAGCGATGTCGAACATTCATATTGACCCGTTAGAGAAGCGCTGGCTTTGGAGCATTGGCGGGATGCTGGCTGTTTTCTGGGGGGTGCAGATTTACTTTGCGGCCGCAGAAAACCTGCATCCGCCCAGCAATGTGGAAACCATTGACTCGGCCAAGCTGCATCTGGAAGGCGAATTTGCTGAGGAAAATCTGGGCGTGAAAAAAGAAGCAGACGGCTCATACACCGTCACCATGGTGGCTGCACGCTACGGTTTCTACCCCCAGGAAATTGAAGTTCCTGCCAACACGCCAGTGAAGTTGCGCATCGCGTCTTTTGATGTGCTGCATGGTGTGCATGTGCCGTTCAGCAACATGAACACCATGGTTGTTCCGGGGTATGTGTCTGAAGTGCATACCCAGTTCAACACGCCGGGCAGCTTCCCGATGATTTGCAATGAATATTGCGGTTTGGGTCACGATTACATGTATTCCAAGCTGCATGTAACCGCGGGCAAGTCCTGATTTAGGAGAGACGAGAAATGAGCATTACTGCTGAACATGCTGCGGGTCTGGCCGCGTCATCGTCCCGCAACGGGGCGACGGCGATTCAGGCCTACGGTAACAAGCTGGGTCTTTGGAATATGTGGGTTGCCTTCGCGGCGCTTGCCCTGGGGTTACCCATGGGCTTGTTCCAGGCTGCGGAGCGTAGCGGATTTTTCCCGGGGATTGAAAATACCGCCGTGTATTTTGCCTCGACCTCGACGCACGGCGTTCTGCTGGCGTTTGTGTTGACGACCTTCTTTACCATGGGGTGGGGTTACCACACCATGGCGCACAGCGTTAACAAAAAGCCGTTCTTTGGCTGGACAGGATTTTGGGTGTCCCTGATCGGTACGGTGATGGCGGCGATTCCGTTGCTGACCGGTTATGCCTCAGTGCTGTACACCTTCTACCCGCCTGAAATGGCGCACCCGTCCTTCTACCTGGGCGCGACCCTGCTGGTGGTGGGTTCCTGGTTCTGGGTGGCGGACATGATTATCGCCATGACGCAGTGGAAGAAGGAAAATCCGGGCAAACCTGTGCCGGTCATTATGTTCATGTTCACAATCACTGCCCTGCTGTGGGGGTGGACAAGCTTGGGTGTTGCGGCTGAGTCCGTATTCCAGTTGTTACCCGTAGCGTTCGGCATTTCGCCGACCATTGATGTCGGTTTGGCGCGTACCCTGTTCTCCTGGACCTTGCACGCCATCGTTTATTTCTGGTTGATGCCCGCCTACATCGCCATGTACATGATCGTCCCCAAGGAAGCCGGTGGCAAACTGTTCTCTGACGAGTTTGCGCGTATTGCCTTCGTGTTGCTGTTCATTTTCTCTGTGCCGATCGGTTTCCACCATCTGTACGTGGATCCCCAGCAGGCGGCGGGCTGGAAGCTGTTGCACATGTTCGGTACCTTCATGGTTGCTGTGCCGACCTTTATTACAGGATTCACCGTACTGGCTTCGATGGAAATCGCGGGTCGTCTGCGCGGCGGCAAGGGCTTGTTTGGTTGGATCGGTGCGCTGGACTGGAATAACCCCTTCGTTCTCGCCGGTGGTCTGGCGCTTCTGATGCTGACCGTAGGCGGTTGGGGCGGTGTATTGAACGCGTCTTACACCTGGGACGTGATGGTGCATAACACCCAGTGGATTACGGGTCACTTCCATCTGATCTTCGGCGGCACGACGGTCATCATGTATCTGGCGGCGGCTTACTGGCTGTGGCCGAAAATCACGGGTAATCAGCTGTTCTCGCGCAAGATGGCGGTAACCCAGTTGTGGATGTACTTCGTGGGTATGGTTGTTCTCACTTTGCCTTGGCATGTCCTCGGGATCTACGGTCAGCCGCGTCGCGTGTCGGCCACTGACCAGTACTCAGCCTTTCCTGAATATGCCCAGATGTGGGGTCTGTACGAGGCGCTGATGGTTGCAGGCGCGGTGTTGGTGGTGCTTTCCGGTTTTATGTTCGTATACAACCTGCTCATGACGCATTTCAACAAAACGCCGGAAGCAAATACCAAGGTTGAGTACGCCGCTGCAATTCATGAACCCATGCGTTTGCCCAATGTGCTTAACAGCCTGAGCTTCTGGAACTGGGCGATGCTGGCGTACATGATCCTCAGCTACGGCTATCCGATTGTGCAGTTCTTCTTTATGGAAGGGCATCACACCATTCCTTGGGGAGTTTGATCGATGAATAACACGACCATTAAAACAGTTGTGGGTGCGGCGGGGTTGGCGGCTGCCATGATGATGACCCAGGTGATGGCCTCTGAGCATGCGGCGGCTGCGGGGAAATCACCGTCCACCAACGTGGCCTGGACGGCGGATATGGTTCGCTTTGTGGCCAGTGGCGACAAGGAGCGCGGCGCCAAGCTGAGCCAGGATATGTTCTGCGCCTCATGCCACGGCAACGCGGGAATTGCGCCTTCGGCCAACTGGCCGTCTATGGCCGGACAGCGTGCGGAGTACACCTTCAAGATGCTGAAGGATTACAAGGACGGCAAGCGCATGGCGACCAATACCGCTGATCCGATGGTTGCGCTGGCCAAAATGATGAGCGAGCAGGATATGGCGGATCTGGCGCAGTTTTATGCAAGCTTTGATCTCCCAGAGCTGCCCAAGGGCGTGAGTTTTGATGCTGAACAAGGCGCCAAGGTCAAGCCGATTATTGCGCGCGGCGATGGCAAGCGCTTGGTCGCGCCCTGTCAGTCCTGTCATGGCTCCAATGGCGAAGGCGCCGTAACGGATACGCCTGCTCTGGCGGGGCAGACGCCGGATTACTTCATCAAAACCATGCAGGAATACAAGTCAGGCGCGCGTCATAACGATGTGTATGCGCGTATGCGCCTGATCGCCAAGGTTCTGACCGATGAAGAAATCGTGCAGATGGCGCATTACTATGCGGGTATGACGGCGAAGTAAGATTTTCGTTTCTCGGGTTGATTTAGAGCCTCGCACGTTGGTTGCGGGGCTTTTTTGCTTTGGAAGGGTGAAGTGTCTAACGATCAGGATGTTTGCTACCACTGTGCACTGGAGATTCCGCGTGGAGTGGATTTGCGCTACGTTGTCCTCGGCGAGGAGCGGCAGTTTTGTTGTGCTGGCTGTCATGCGGCGTGCAAAACCATCGTGGAGGCCGGATTTGAGGAGTTTTATAAATTCCGTGAGCAGGAAGGCGAAGTCAACGCTCAGGTGTTGCCTGAGGTTCTGCGCAATCTGAGCTTGTTTGACCGTCCGGAAATTCAGCAGAGTTTCGTGCGTCATAGCGGCGAATGGCTTGAGGCGGCGTTGATTCTGGAAAACATCCGCTGTGCCGCCTGCATGTGGCTGAATGAGCAGACGCTGCGCGCGCATCCGGGCGTGATGGATGTGCATCTGGACTATGCGAGCCATCAGGCGCGCGTCACCTGGGATCCGGCACGCACCCGATTAAGCGAGATTCTTCAAGCCATTGCGGCCATTGGCTATATCGCGCACCCCTACGATCCGGCACACCGCGAGCAACTGATCGAGGATGAGCGTCGTCGCAGTTTGGAACGGCTGTTGTTCGCCGGTTTGCTGGGCATGGAGGTCATGGCTTTTTCCATCGCCACCTACTGGATGGGCGGGCATGAGCCCGGCGGCCAGTTGCAATTATGGGAGATCATCGGACGCTGGACCTCGTTACTCATCACCTTGATTATGCTTGTTTATTCCGGCGCGGATTTTTTTGTCGGCGCATGGAGGGATCTGAAAAACCGGCGCTTGGGCATGGATGTTCCCGTGGTTGTGGGTCTGCTTGCGGCTTGGCTTGGCAGTTTGTGGGCGACCATTACGGGCGGAGAGGAGGCCTATTTCGATTCGATCGCCATGTTCATTTTTTTCGTGTTGCTGGCGCGGGTTGTTGAGTTGAAAGGGCGTCTGGCCGCCGCAAACGCGCTGGATCATTTGATGAAGGTGATTCCTCGCACGGCCTGTCGTGTGGAGGAGACTGGCGACATCGAGGTTGCGGTCGCGGATTTGCAGGCAGGTGATGTAGTGCGGCTGCTGCCAGGCGACAGCGTGCCGGTGGATGGACGCTTGCTGAGCGCCTTTAGCAGTTTTGATGAGTCACACTTGACCGGGGAATCTGTACCGGTGGCGCGTCAACAAGGCGATTGGATTGCGGCGGGCAGCTGCAATGTCGATCAGGCGGTGTTGATGCGAGTCGAGCGGGTCAGTGCAGACTCGACGATGAATGAACTACAACGTCTGATGGATCGTGGTTTGACTGAGAAACCCAAGCTGGCGGTGCTCGCGGAACGTATTTCTGCGCCGTTTGTCTGGGTAACGCTGCTTCTGGCGGGTTTAACCGCACTGGTCTGGTGGTTTCTGGATCCTGCCCATGCCTTGCCGAATACGATATCCGTGCTGATTATTACCTGCCCATGTGCATTGGCCTTGGCAACGCCGGTTGCCTTGGCCATTGCCGCCGGGCGATTTGCGACCATGGGCGTATTGCCGATGAGGATGTCTGCCGTCGAGTCGCTGGCGACTGTAGATACCCTGGTGCTCGATAAAACCGGGACGCTGACGCGGGGTAGGCCGCGGGTTATGGCGGTGCGTGCGGCTTATGGCATGGGTGAGTTGCAGGCGCGCGCCCTGGTTGCGCGGATGGAACAGCACTCCGAACATCCGCTGGCGCTTGCTCTGCGGGCGGAGGTCGAGGCGCTGGAGCTCGACATGGATGTAGTCAACCATCCGGGGCAGGGCTTGTCGGCGCTGCATGAGGGAGAAACCTGGCGTGTGGGGGCGCCGGAGTACGCTCTTCAGGGCGGGATGTTGAGTGAGACTGACCAGCAGTGGTTGGGTGAGCAGCTTGACAGCGCGGGCATCGTCATTGCGTTGAGCTGCAATGCGACATTGCGCGCCCTGTTTGTGTTGCAGGATGAAATACGTGAAGGGGCGGAAGCGTTTGTGCAGCAGGCGCGAAACCTGGGGCTGCGTCGTGTGGTCATTTTGAGCGGCGATCAGCCCGCGGCCGTGAGTTATCTGGCCAACAGCCTGGGCATTGAGGAATATCATGCGGCGATGCGTCCTGAGGACAAGCTGGCCTGGATCGAACAGGCGCAGGCGCAGGGCGCCAAGGTGTTGATGGCGGGTGATGGAATCAATGATGCGCCTACGTTGGCTGCCGCACAGGCGTCATTGTCGTTTGGGGCGGCAACCACCCTGGCGCAGCTGCATAGTGATTTTGTCTTGCTGGGTCATGACTTGCGCGTGATTCCTCAAGCGATTCGCATGGCGCGTGTGACGCGGCGTAATGTGCACGTCAATCTGGTCTGGGCCTTGGCTTATAACCTTCTGGCCGTGCCTTTTGCGGCTCTGGGCTTTATCAGTCCGTGGGTTGCGGCGCTAGGGATGTCTCTAAGTTCGCTGTTGGTGGTTGGCAATGCGTTGCGACTTAAGCGGGTTGCATTGCGCGACCCACACGAACAGGTATAGATTAAGCTGATTCCATATTTAAGAATTTATGAAGGGAGTGAGCATGAGCGAGCCAAGTCGTAATGCGCCGGTTGCGGCCGCGGTGTTTTTGGTTCTGATCGCCGCGCTAAGCATCGCGGTGTACTTGAAATGGCAGCGCGCCAATGTGGATCTGACGACGGTTGTCGATCAGTCCGTGATGCGCGTGGTGCCTCAGGCCATCCCGGTGCCCGAAGCTACGCTGACGCGCATGGACGGCAAGCCGTTTGAGCGCAAAAATTTCCTGGGCAAATGGACATTCCTCTATTTTGGTTACACCTTGTGCCCGGATGTTTGCCCGACTGAACTCAGCGCGCTGGCGGAAATCGCGAACCTGCTGCGCAAGGAAGGTGTGCAGTCCTCGTGGCAACAGGTGTTTGTTTCCGTGGATCCTGAGCGCGATACGCCCGAACAACTGGCGAAGTTTGTGACTTATTTTGACCCGAAAATCATCGGCGTGACTGGTTCGCAGACCGAATTGTCGATCATGGCCAAGCCCTTGGGTGTCGGCTGGGAAAAAGCTGCACTGCCTACGGCCAATGATGCGGCCTCAACCTCCTACTTGATTAACCATACAACATCCATACTCTTGGTCAGCCCTGAAGCAAGCGTGGTCGGCGTGTTTCCTACCCCTCATGATCCAGTGGCCATGGTTAAGGCGTTTCGTACTGTAATTAACGAGTGAGGTGTTCCATGCGCAAGTTGATGTTTGCGGCGGCCATGCTGTTGCCCTTGTCCGTGATGGCGGAGATTAAGGTGGTGGATGCCTGGATTCCCGAAGCCCCACCCAACGCGCAGGCTATGGCCGCGTTCATGGTGATTGAAAATGACGACGACAAGGTCGTTAATGTTGTGAACGCATTTGCGCCGGGCTTTAATACCATTGAGCTGCACAAGTCAGTAGAAATCGATGGAATGCACAAAATGCTCAAGCAGGACAAACTTGAAATCCCTGCCATGGGAAGCCTTACGCTCAAGCCCGGCAGCTATCACATCATGCTGATTGGCGTGCAGGATCCGCGTCCAAAAGCAGGGGACGTCATTCCTGTGCGTCTGGACTTTGAAGGCGGCGCTCAAATGACGGTGCAAGTTCCGGTGAAAAAACGTGCCGACATGATGCAGCGCATGCAAAAAATGCAGGGACATTGAGCTGGGCACAGCTTGATTTTGTCGGTATAAGTCCCAATCTACGCAGGCATCGGCATGTTGGCTGATGCCTTGTTTTTTTGGAGCAGGCATTGAAACGTACCGTAAGCAGCCAGCGCTGGCTGCATGAGCATTTCACCGATCCCTATGTGCAGCGCGCCCAGCGTGAGGGATGGCGTTCGCGCGCAGTGTACAAGCTGATTGAAATCCAGGAACGTGACCGCCTTCTGCGTCCGGGGCAGGTTGTGGTCGATCTGGGCGCCGCGCCGGGCGGCTGGACGCAGTATGTTGCGGGCTTGCTGGGAGATAAGGGGCGTATTTTTGCGCTGGATATTCTTCCCATGGACAGCTTTGCCGATGTAGACGTCATTCAAGGCGATTTCACTGAAGCATCCGTGCTGGAGAGCCTCATGCAGCGTCTGGATGGGCGTACGGTTGATGTGGTCTTGTCCGATATGGCGCCCAATATGAGCGGACATGACGGCGTGGATCAGCCGCGCTCGATGTATCTTGCTGAATTGGCGCTTGATTTTTCTCGCCAGGTGCTTGGAGCCGACGGCGTGTTTCTCATAAAATTGTTCCAAGGTGCGGGGTTTGATGAGTATGTGCGCGAATTGCGCAAACAATTTGTCAGTGTCACCATGCGCAAACCCGACGCTTCACGCGCGCGCTCTCGCGAGGTTTATGCCCTGGCGCGGAACCCGCGCATGGTATAGTGCTCGAATTCAATGTGTCCTTTCGCTCCATTATCCAGCCTGCAATGCTGGAACGAGGTTTTGCTTTGAACGACTTGGTTAAGAATTTACTTCTCTGGTTTGTGATCGCCATCGTATTGATGACGGTGTTTAACAGCTTCCAGAGCCGTACCGCTTCCAGCCCGCCTTTGGCTTATTCCCAGTTCATCAGTGATGTGAAGTCTGGTGCGGTTCAACGCGTGCACATCGAAGGTAATGTGATTCGCGGCAAGACAACCTCAGGCAGCGAGTTCGTGACTTACAGCCCAGAGTCGGATAATCGCGCAATGATCGGTGACTTGCTTAATGCAGGCGTGACGATTAATGCTGTTCCCCCTGAGCGCCCGTCTTTGCTTATGACGCTGTTCATCCAGTGGTTCCCCTTCCTGCTGCTGATCGGCATCTGGGTGTTTTTTATGCGCCAGATGCAGGGAGGAGGGCGCGGCGGTGCGCTGAGCTTTGGTAAGAGCCGTGCGCGTCTGATGGGCGAAGACCAAATCAAGGTGACATTTGCCGATGTGGCTGGCTGTGATGAGGCCAAGCAGGATGTCGCCGAGCTGGTAGATTTTCTGCGTGACCCCGGTAAATTTCAGCGCCTTGGCGGCAAAATTCCGCGCGGCGTGCTGATGGTCGGCCCTCCGGGAACAGGTAAGACGCTGTTGGCTAAGGCGATTGCCGGTGAAGCCAAGGTTCCGTTCTTCAGTATTTCGGGTTCGGATTTCGTCGAGATGTTCGTGGGCGTGGGTGCTGCGCGGGTGCGCGACATGTTTGAGCAGGCCAAGAAAAACGCGCCTTGCATCATCTTTATCGACGAAATCGATGCTGTCGGTCGTCAGCGCGGTGCAGGCTTGGGCGGCGGTAACGATGAGCGGGAGCAGACCCTTAACCAGATGCTGGTCGAGATGGATGGTTTTGACGGTCACGAAGGCATCATTGTGATTGCCGCCACGAACCGTCCGGATGTGCTTGACCCGGCTTTGCTGCGTCCGGGGCGTTTTGACCGTCAGGTCGTGGTTGGCCTGCCAGATGTGCGTGGTCGTGAGCAGATTCTCAAGGTGCATTTGCGCAAGGTTCCGGCGGCAAGTGATGTGAGCGCCATGAATATTGCGCGCGGTACGCCAGGTTTCTCTGGTGCCGATCTTGCCAATCTGGTCAACGAAGCTGCGCTGCGGGCGGCGCGCTCTGGTCGTCAGGAAGTGTCCATGACCGACATGGAGTGGGCCAAGGACAAGCTCATTATGGGGACTGAGCGTCGCTCGATCCTGATGAGCGACGCAGAGAAGAAGCTCACGGCTTACCATGAAGCCGGTCACGCGATTATCGGTCGTCTGGTTCCTGAGCATGATCCCGTGTACAAGGTCAGCATTATTCCGCGCGGCCGTGCGCTGGGTGTGACTATGTTCCTGCCGGAACAGGATCGTTACAGTTACAGCAAGCGCAAGCTGGAAAGTCAGCTTTCTACCCTGTTCGGCGGACGTTTGGCGGAAGAGCTGATTTTTGGCACGGATGCGGTGACGACAGGGGCATCCAACGATATTGAGCGCGCTACTGAAATTGCGCGCAATATGGTGACCAAGTGGGGCATGTCGGAAAAACTCGGCACCTTGAGCTACATGGAGGAAGAGGGTGAGGTTTTCCTCGGGCGCAGCGTGACTCAGCACAAGAATGTATCTGATGAAACGGCGCACCTGATCGACGCTGAAGTACGGGCGATCATTGATCGCAACTATGAGCGTGCGCGCAGTATTCTGATCGAGAACATGGATATTTTGCACAGCATGTCCGAGGCGTTGCTGAAGTATGAAACCATCGACTTGCCGCAAATTGACAATCTGATGGCGCGCCGTGAACCTGGTGAGCCGAAGGGTTGGGGTGAGGATGGAAGTAGTAATCCGCCCCAGTCGGGCGGCGGAGGGGTGAGCTCAGAGGACTCTGCGCGGGACAAGGATGCTGTGTCCAGTTCTGTCGGTGATGCTGCCAGTCAACACTGATGTGTTGTTCCGATAAAGCTAGTTATGGGCGTATTTAATGTGCAGGTGTGGGTGCAAGAGCGCCCTCGCGTCATGGGTATTATCAATCTGACCCCTGATTCCTTTTCGGATGGGGGTCGTTTTTTTGCGCGTGATTTGGCGCTGGCGCAGGCGGAGCAAATGATCGCGGACGGCGTAGACATGTTGGATCTCGGCGCTGAATCCACACGACCCGGCGCGGCTCCTGTGAGCGCCGCAGAAGAGTTGGATCGTTTGGGAGCGGTTCTGGAAGGTTTGCGCGGAGCGCCTGTGCCTTTGTCGCTGGATACGAGCTCGCCTGATGTGATGCGCGAGGGTCTGCGTCTGGGCGTGTCGCTGATAAATGATGTGCGCGCCTTGCGACGTCATGGTGCTTTGGACGTGGCGACCGAGCTTCCCGTGGCGTTGTGCCTTATGCACATGCCTGATGAGCCTGGGCAGATGCAGAATGATCCGCAATACGTGGATGTGACAGCTGAGGTGGAGGGTTTCCTGCTTGAGCGTGTACAGGCTTGTCTTAAACGCGGTATTTCATCAAACGCCATAGTCATTGATCCAGGATTTGGTTTTGGCAAGGGCTTTGCGCACAATCGCACTCTTTTCAGGGCGCTGCCTCGTCTGGCGCAGCATGGTTACCCTGTGCTGGTCGGGGTGTCGCGTAAACGCATGATTGGTGATTTGATTGGTCAGCCTATTCCGGCGGAACGCGATGCGGGATCGCTTGCCGCGCATGTCATGGCGCTTGAGCGCGGTGCGCGGATCTTGCGTGTGCACGCTGTTAAACCCACGGTCGAGGCCGTACGGGTATGGTTAGGCCTTGTGTGATTGATACGGTTTTTGAGGGGGCTGCATGAAGTTTTTTGGTACGGACGGAATTCGCGGGCGGGTAGGGCAATGGCCGATGACGCCAGATGTGGCATTGAAGCTGGGCTGGGCGGCTGGCAAGGTTTTGGCGCAATCCGGGGCGCGCAAGATTGTGATGGGCAAGGACACGCGCATTTCTGGGTATATGCTGGAGTCTGCGCTGGAAGCGGGGTTGATTGCGGCAGGTGTGGATGTGCGCTTGCTGGGGCCGATGCCTACGCCGGCGATCGCCTATTTGACCCGTACCTTGCGCGCCTCAGCGGGGGTGGTGATTTCTGCCTCACATAACCCATTCGATGACAACGGCGTCAAGTTTTTCAGTGCGTCGGGAAATAAATTGAGCGATGCGGATGAGCAAGCCATTGAGTCATTGATGGATTGCCCCTTGGAAGTGGTGGCTCCTGAATGTTTGGGTAAGGCCAAGCGGATTGATGACGCTGCCGGGCGCTATATTGAGTCGTGTAAGGCTACCTTGCCCTTGGGTTCCAGTCTGGCTGGACTGCATGTCGTGCTGGATTGCGCACATGGCGCAACCTACCATGTCGCGCCCAAGGTGTTTGCTGAATTGGGTGCGCAGGTTGATACGATCGGCGTGATGCCGGATGGCTTTAACATTAATGCTGATTGCGGCTCCACGCATCCACAGAGTCTGCGTGCCGCAGTGCTTGAGAAAGGCGCCGATATGGGGATCGCCTTTGATGGCGACGGCGATCGGGTCATCATGGTCGATGAAACGGGGGCTGTGCTTGATGGTGACGACTTACTGTTTGCTATCGTTCGAGATCGCGTAGAGCAAGGAGGTTATTGCGGCGGTGTGGTCGGTACGCTGATGAGTAATCTTGGCTTGCAGTTGGCTGTTGAACGGCTTGGCATCGGGTTTCAGCGGGCGAATGTAGGTGACCGGTACGTGTATGAAGCAGATCGGAAGAGCACACGTCTGAACTCCAGTCACGTCAGTCAATC
>CALKWL010000354.1 GCA_938004235.1 uncultured Gammaproteobacteria bacterium | reverse complement strand
ATACGAGATTGACTGACGTGACTGGAGTTCAGACGTGTGCTATTCCGATCTGCATAAAGGCCCGACTGGAGCAGCTGGAGACGTCTTTTCAGTTGCGTGTGCGCCGCCAAGGCGTGCCAGCGCAGTTCATCACGTTCGATACGTTCGAAGAAGCTAAACAAGCGCGACTTCATATCGAAGCGAATCTGTCTGTCAGCATTGTGCGCGACTACGCCGTCGCGGCGAAGACAACATTGCGCGCGATTCTTGAGCGTTACGTGAAGGAAGTTGTGCCGATGCACAAAGGTGCTGATGTTGAGCGGACGCGCATTCGGCGACTGCTGCGCGACGAGGCATTTGTCGAAAAAAAACTCGCT
Source organism: uncultured Gammaproteobacteria bacterium (assembly GCA_938004235.1). GTDB lineage: Bacteria > Pseudomonadota > Gammaproteobacteria > Halothiobacillales > Halothiobacillaceae > Thiofaba. The sequence goes on along the minus strand of CALKWL010000354.1, from coordinate 3,994 downwards.
GCGCTGACGACGGAAGATCTGCAAGACTTCATCACTGATCGCCTGGCAGAAGTTGCTCCCGCCACAGTCGACCGGGAACTCGACGTGATCTCCCAGGCGCTGCGCTATGCAGATGACGTCTGGAAGGTCGCACCGGTCGAGAGCCCGTTTAAGGGCTTGCGTCGGCCGAAGTACTTCAACGAGCGGAATCGGCGCCTCGAGCAAAGTGAAGAGTTGGCGCTCATTGAGGCGGCGCGCCAGGATGCGAACCCTTACATTGAGCCGGCGATCATCCTCGCGCTCGAGACGGCTATGCGCCGCGGTGAGCTTCTGAAGGTTGCCGCCTCTGACGTGAGCTTTGAGCGCCGCTGCTTGATTGCTCGCGACACAAAGAACGGACGCGACAGGACTGTCCCGCTGTCGCTGAACGCGATGAACGTGCTCCGAGGCTTGATTGATTCCCAGGACGATGAAGCGCGCGAGACCGGGCAGCCGTTGCTCGCACTGACGCCGAATGCGCACAAAAAAGCGTATTACGAACGCGTCCTGCCCAGAAGTGGCGTCCAGGATTTTCACTTTCATGACCTTCGTCACGAGTCCATCAGTCGCTTGGCAGAATCTGGTCGCTTTCAGCTCATTGAGTTGCAAGCGATCTCGGGTCACCGCGACATGCGGATGCTGCAGCGCTATGCGCATCTATGTTCAGGACAACTCGCACAAAAAATGGACGAGCTTGGTCTGGGCACAACTACGCGTTACGTTCATCGCGGAAGGAAGCGGACGGCTACAAAGATTGAACACGTGGAAGGCTGTGAGCTAATGGGATTAAACGATCAGCGAAACCTGGTTCGGTGGGCTGAGGGACCAGATGCGGTTGAAGAGTCATCTGCTTCGCGAAGTAGCGCGCTTGTCAGTGCAGAGATAAGCGAACGGCGAGAATCGAACGTTATTGATTTTACGAAGTATTCGAGCGGCGCAAAGCGAGTTTGATCAAAAGTTGGCGTGGAAGCAGTTCTTGTATGAGTGACTACAGTCAGTGTTATTCGGAGTTTGACGATAGTCGAAGGGGAGAAAATGAAAAAGGCACGGGGTTCTCGAATTTTCAGCGCTATACCGGTTAACCGAGCGCGTGATCGTGTATTGCAGGAGCCTGTTCGGGATCTGGTTGAGCTACTTGCGTTAATTGCGTCAAAACATATTCAACCTGCCAAAAAGCCAAAAAAATGAACATGGGGTTTAAAGTAAACATGGAGCGTTGTGCAATTTACGCGCGCTATTCAGATGAGCAGCAGCGCGCGACATCAATCGAAGATCAAGTACGGCGCTGTAAAGCATTCGCTGAGCAGTACAGCATCTCACTTGAGAATGTGCTTATATTCAAAGACGCCGCAATTACCGGGCGAGCGTCTGGCGAAGCACGTCGAGGCGGTTTCAATTCGCTGCTCGAAGCTTGGGACGACAATGAGTTTACGGTATTGATTGTTGACGAATTTTCTCGTCTTTCACGTGACGGCGTGACGCAGGCGAATTTGATTCGTAAGCTTGAGAACAATCAACGTGTCCGCATGTTAACAGCGAATGGCGTCGATACGAGTCGCCCGAACTGGCAATTGCTGTTGGGCATCGAGGGTGTGGTAAGTCAGCAAGCCGGGCGCGATTCGAGACACCGCGTCGTCCGGGGGATGCTCGGACAGCTTGAGCGCGGCTATATGATTGCGACGCCGCCGTTTGGTTATTCGCTCAAGCGCGAACTCGATGGGCAGGGAAATCATATCGGTTCGAACTGGCTGATTGACGAAACTGAGGCGACGATCGTTCAAGAGATTTTCGAGCGACGTGGGAGTGGCGAGTCGATGCATGAAATTTCGCGCTGGCTAAATGATGCGGGTATCCCAACACGCCGACGTGCCCGCAACGACGACGGGGGGTTTTGGCGACCGTCGGCAATTCGTAACCTGTTGCAGAATTTTATCTACAAGGGCGTCTTTGTTTGGAACGGATCGAGCACTGCGAAAACACGCGCAAAAAAAGCAGGCCGGGAAATTGAGCAACAGTTTTTTTTACGGCCAGCTTTGCGACTCGTGAATGATGATCTTTGGCTTCGTTGCAACGAAAATCGGGTGAGTAGATCGGGCTACGGAGGCGGTAAGCACGCATTGGCCGGGTTGCTGTCATGCAGTTGCTGCGGTCGAACCCTTTCAATATCCTCGGGGCGGACAAGGTCTCTGTACTGCGCGAACTGCTCGATTTGTAAGGGGGTTTTATCTGGCGACGATCAGCGGCTCACCGCAACTGTCGCGTGCGCAGGCGTTGAGGTGCTAATCGTCAAGGCGCTTAAGCTATTTTTGACAGACGAAGTCGTTGATTCGTTTCGGTTTGAGCTCGAAGCTCGTTTGCGCGGAGGGGGTGAGTCTGAACTGAGCGAGGCTCGAAGCGAACTTGCACAACTTCTCCGCTCGCAAGAGAGAATTTCGCGATTCTTGGTCGCGGCGGAAGCAGAAGATGCTGTCTTGGAAAAGCGATACGAGGAAGCTCGAGATGCCGCGGTCGCCAAGAGGGCCGAACTCGCAGCCATGGAGGCAGGGCGTGTCGCGTGGGATGTCGAGGCGATTCGGGCGCAGGTTGCCGTTGCAGATCCAGCCGCTGTAGTCGAGCAGATATTTGCTTCGGATCTGAAAGCATCACATCTACGCGCAATTCTCTCACGGCTTTTTCCGGCCATTGTTTTTGAAGGGAAAGATAGGACGCATCGCTCCTACTTTCGACTTCGCTTTGTGCCGGGCGCGGCGTTAGCTGTCGCGACAGATTCACCATGTCTGGAGGGAGAGGAGTACGAAGGGCGCTTTGAGCTGAATTACGAGCCACTCCATGGGCGGTTGAATCAACCAAAATGGTCTGTGCGGCGAATCTCATTGAGGCGCATCGAGAGCGGTGAGCTGCTGGCAGGTACAAGCGTTGTGCGGTTGTAGTGGTTCGCGGGCGGATGTGGCGAAGTTTTACCATCGGCCGTTACTGCTTTCGCGGTGAAGGGGCGTTCATTTTTGTACCGTTGTGCTCCCAGAAGAGTTCAAAATTGATATTGCCGGCTTTGAAGACGACCAGTTTGTCTGCGCATTGAAGCTAAATGTAAGAGAGCTGCGACAAAGCAGCGTCAGGCTGCCCCTTACGCTTCGGCGGGAGGGGCATCTCCGCATGAAGTCCCGGTAGCTACTTTCCGCTATTTTCTGTGTTGACAGCGTTGCGTAGCGCGTCGATCAGCGCTTCGTTTTGCGTCTTCAGTGTTTCTAGCACGCCATTCAAACGCGCTACATCTCCTCTCGCGGTGTTTAGTTGGTTAAGAAGTGCGGCGTGCGCTGATTTTGTATCCTGCGCGATTCTATCGGCTTGCGCTGCGAATTCAGTCGCATTTGCCACGGCGGCATTCCCCCTACTTCTGTTGCCCGTTAGAGCAGTGGGGACTACCATGTGATCGAGAGCGGGCTGACGGGTAGGTGACCCGATCTGCGCGATACCGCGAAGGACTTCAAGATGGCTAATTACAAGATGGGTAAGGAATCTGCGCAGTATCGGCATGGCGCATCGCGGAAAGACCACTCGCTTCACTGGCTCTATCAGCGTTGGGGGCAGCCTCGTCGAAAGGCGCTGCGCTGCAGAGCTTGGAATAATTTTCTCGTGTTTAGCGCTTACGTTTCCGCGCTTCCAAAATTTGCAGATGTGCAGCGGTTAGAGCTCGTACTTGACAGAGTTGACGGGCATAGAGGTTATGAACCTGGAAACGTGAGGTGGATAACAAAGGCAGAGAATGCAAAAAATCGCATCGACTCTGCGGTAATTGATGGAAAAACCTTGCCCGGCCATGCTGACGGTGACCGTATTGCCCTGAATCGTATGAATTCGCGTTACCGCAATGGAGCGCGTGGTGAAGACGTACTCAACCCCGCACTGGGGGGCTCTCAGAGGGAGGCGAGACGCAGATCGGAAGAGCGTCGTGTAGGGAAAGAGTGTAGATCTCGGT
>CALKWL010000353.1 GCA_938004235.1 uncultured Gammaproteobacteria bacterium | reverse complement strand
AACGAGATTGACTGACGTGACTGGAGTGCAGACGTGTGCTCTTCCGATCTTTTGCAGAGAAGAGCGCCGATAGTTTCCCCATCGAGGGGCAAATCATTGCGCAAGAATCGGCCGTGCCTCATGTCGTCATCTACCGGCGCAGCGTGCCCAATAATGGCAGCACGCCGCCATCTGGCAACCCAGACATCCCCAATTATTGGCAAGACCCAGAAACGGCCGCACAAGAGCATTGGGCATGGCACAAGGCGAACTTGCCGCCAGAGCATGACCCCGCCGTGACGTGGGTGGAAATCATCAATGAACCAGCACAGCACTTTGATTTCGAGCCAGGCGACATTATCAATATTCCGGTGATGTGGGGGCGTGAGCGTGTGGAGTTGCCAAACGGCCGTATCCGCATTACCAACGGCGAATGGCTGGCACAGTTTGCTGTTGAGGCGGCTACACTGGCGCTGACCGATGGCTATAAGCTGGCCATGTTTGGCTTCAGTACAGGCGAGCCTGAGCCAGAGGTATGGGAATGGTCACACATGCAAGCGTTTCTTGCCATGTGCACCCAGCATCCTGACCGCCTGGCTGTGGCCCTGCACGAGTACAGCCTGCGCATTGACTGCCTGTGGTCAACCGTTAACGAGAGCGGCCCCGTTCCCGTTGCTGGTTTCCAGCAAAGCGACCTGGTGGGCCGGTTCCGCCACATGGCCGACGCGTGGCCTGGCGTGACGATTCTCATCACGGAATTCGGCTGGACGCATGACAATGTGCCTGCCCCAGATACGGCCGTTGCGCACATCCATGAATTGGCTGATGTGTTGGTGAATTACCCGCAGGTGAAAGCTGTTAATATCTGGTATCTGGGGCCGGGATTCGGAGGCATCGCCATTAAAGCGCAGCGATTGATTGACCCGCTTCGTGTTTTTTTGCTCGACTATGTACCGGAACTTCCTGAATGCCCAGGCCAACCGCGTGAGCAGTATCGCCGTGTGTATTGGGTGCTTGCTGCCGGCACAAGCGAGGCTGATTACCTGAATATCTGCCGTCAAGCGTTTGAGGAAAAGCGAACGGTAGGATTTAGTTATGATGATGCGGGAATAGGGGCATTGAATGATAAAACGGCCGTGTTGTGGGGCATTCCTTCTGGCAACAGACCGATATTCTCAAACTGGTTTGCTATGAATTATCCTGGCACGGCCGTGCTCTTCGATGGCGAGGGCAGCGCGGTTGCGCGAGCCTTTCGCCGCGCCGGTGCGTCAGCGCGGGGGCTGCTTGCTGCGCAATCTGATTGTTTTGGCGAACCGCGTGAACAGTACGGCCGTGTGTGCTGGGTGCTGCCAATCTCTATTGGCCTAGATGCATACCTGGAGGTTTGCCGCCAAGCGTACTACGATAACCAGCGCACGGTTGGCTTCAGCTACGATGACGGGGGTATTGGCAACCTGGCCAATAAGACGGCCGTGTTGTGGGGTATCCCGGCAGAGCAACGTGCAGAATTTACACAATGGTTCACGCAGCATTATCCAGGCACGCTGGTGGAGTTCCGTGACCTTCCATTGGCAGGTATTCAACTGCGCTACCGGCCGTGCGACACCACGCGCATCACACAGCACTTTGGTGACAATCCCCAAAACTACATCCAATTTGGCTTCCCAGGCCACGAGGGACTTGACTTTGGTGTAGCGTTGGGGCTTCCCTATTATGCGGCAGCAGACGGCCGTGTGGTTCATGCTAGTGACCGACGCTGGAGCAGCGACACAGCCAGCAACTATGGTTGGCATGTAGTCATTGACCACGGAGGTTTCTGCACGGTTTATGCTCACGCACAGGCTGGTTTGCCAGTCAGCGTGGGGCAGCAGGTGGATGCTGGGCAGATTGTGGGCTATTCCGGCAACACGGGGAACTCCAGCGGGCCGCACCTGCACTTTGGCTTGTTGGACAAGACGGGCATGATTGACACAGATAATGGATACCCCCCTTCGGTATACGGCCGTTACGTTGACCCGGAGCCATGGGTAAGCGGCCTTGATGCCCCAACGCAAACGCCACCACCGGCGACCGGAAGCGCCCGCATTGGCCTGCACGCCAGTGCGGACAATGGGCAAATCGCATCTGGGCCAGGAGGAACGGCCGAGTTCGTAGAATTCAAGACACTAAAACCAGGCATCATCAAGGTACTGTCTGGTCACTGGCCGCAGGACATTACGCGCTTATATGATGACCAGGCCAGCGTGGGAAATGTCGCCGGTCATTGGATTGTGCGTGCCTTCCTCGACTTTGGGGGACGGAATATCTCTTCCGCGCAATTTGTGAATGACACCATCAACGACGTGGCACGGGCGGTGGCGGTGCTGCGTGGCAAAGGCGTACCGATGGATAAGGTATGGATCGAACTGCACAACGAGCCAAACCTGACGCCAGAAGGGTGGGGTGGCGCGTGGGCCGATGGCTATGCCTTTGCTGCGTGGGGGTTGGAAGTGCTGCGCCTGTACAAGCAGCAGCTCCCAAATGTGCGTTATCTGTTTCCGGGGTTGTCTCCCGGTGGAGATGTGCCAGGATTGCGCACGGATGCGACGCGCTTCCTTGCCGACAGTGCCGCCTTTGCCCGTGCTTGCGATGGCATTGGCGCACATGCTTATTGGCTGAGTACAGCCGACCGCGCCAACGCCCTGGGATGGGTGGCGCATCATGAATCATTCAACAAACCTATCTGGGTAACAGAAGCCAGCTTCAAAACACCGACGACGGCCGATGAAATGGCAGTGCAATACAAAGCGTTTCATCAGGAATTGAGGACACGGCCGTTGGTGCAGGGTGTGACCTTTTTTGTAGCCAGCGCCAGCAACCCGGCATTCCGTGACGAATGCTGGGTGGTAGATGGGCAAAGTAGAGGCATTGCTCAACGCATTGTGGGGTAAACATGGCAGACGAATTGAAGAAACTCATCACTGAATCATTTGGAGCTATTCACAAGGATATAGATGGTTTGCGCACGGAGGTGCGCCAGGTAAACAAATTTTGCGAGAGACGACCTGGACGCCCTGATCCTGCGGAATCAGTTGCAGGACGAGCAACTGGAGGAGTTGGACAGGCGTGTGCGCGAGTTGGAGCAGCGGCTGCTGTTGCAGTTGGATGAATCTCAGCACAAGGTCAACAACCGCACTCTTTTTCTTGATGAGGTTAACGAACGTCTTGGAGAAGAGGACTTGCGCGACGCGGCTTATGAGTTGTCTGTTGATTACGACAACCTCCCGGCTAAAACCAAGCGTGGTAAGGCTAGGGAGATGATGAAGTTGTTTGAGAGCCAGAAGCGGCTTAATGAGTTTGTTGATTGGCTGCAACGCCGTGTACCAACGGTAGAGTGGCCCATTATATAGGAAAGGAGCATGTGATTATGAATACAGATTTGCTACTAATTGTGGGGTTTGTAGGGTTGTTGACTGTCTTTGGCATCGTTGTGACATTCCTCAACGGCCGTGTCTTGCCATTGCTAGCGGCGTATTTGATGGCAAACGGCCGTGAATTGGGAGCGAGTTTGCTAGAGTGGGCGGCGGAAACGGCCGTGCAGTATGCCGAGCAGATTGGCAACAATAATACCGAAAAGAAAGAATTAGCGATGCAGTTTGTTGAGAATGAGTTGCAACGCTATGGCCTCGATGTGGATATGGAGCAGGTTGAAGCGGTCGTGGAAGCGGCTGTACAGCGTGTGTTAACCCATTTTCTCAACGAGGTTGTTAATTAGCCTCTCCTCCATCTCCTCGATGACGGCCGTGCCACACCCTCCGGCACGGCCGTCATCAACCCTCTAATCATCATGCACCAGGAAACCGTCACCTTTGCCGAATTCGTCGCAGAGATAGCTCGCGCTATTTTGTCAGCGGATGATGATGACCTGTTATTTGCGGAATGGATGGCGGAGAACGCCGGTCGTCTTGAAGAAGCTATGCGTGAACTTGGAGAGGAACTGCCCGCGGCCGGCCCTGGGTTGTACGGCCGTGTCAAGGCGGTTGTGCTCCCCCACCTGGGGAAAAATCAGACTTATGATAATGCAGATTAGCTTAAGTATGAAACTTCGGAAACATGGAAACATGATGGTTC
>CALKWL010000352.1 GCA_938004235.1 uncultured Gammaproteobacteria bacterium | reverse complement strand
CCACCGAGATCTACACTCTTTCCCTACACGACGCTCTTCCGATCTTCAATACGGCTTGATTACGTTCACCGATCATTTATAATACGATTAACTCACTTCGCCGACTGGCGACGTGTTTCCTTTCCAAGTCCTGGGAGTTAACCGCCCTGGGCAGCAACGGCCGTATCCGCCCGGACACGGCCGTTTGTGTTTCTAATACTCCACCAAATCACGCTGCACATTCTCGCCGGAGTATTCCGGCCGTTCGCCATCCTCTAGCGCCTGCAAGCCGCGCCAGGCCAGATACCGTTTAAGCTGACTCTTGTTCACCCCCAATCTACGCGCCCACTCGTCAATCTGGTCTACCACTTCGGGGCGCAGCTTGAAGTTGGCCTGCTTGTATTGGCCGTGCATTCCCGTGTTTGTGCCGGTGGCCACCTGTGTATCCAACCGCGAAACACCAGCAGCAGCTTGCTTAAAGACCCTTCCCTTCTTTTTTGGCGAAGGCTTCATTTCCACCTGTTCCGCGTTCACATCAGCAAACGGATCACCGCTACTCATTTCATCCTTCCTTTCGGATGTAATCCACTAAATCCCAATACGCCTCCGCTGCTTGATGCGTCGGCTCGTACTCAAAAATGGTCAACCCGTCCACCGCTGGCGCTTCAGCCACGCGCACCGTATTGGGAATGGGCGTCATAATCACCTTACGGCCGTACCGCTCTGCTAACTGCTCCATCATTGCCTGCGTCAGATTGTGCCGGGTGTGGAAGAACGTCGGCACAATCGCCGTAATGGTGATGGAAATCCCGGCAGCCTGGTCGTCTAAAATATTCTGCGTATGCCGTGCCGTCGCGCTCGTGCCGTGATAATCCACCTTCACTGGCACAATCGCGGCATCGGCGAAGTGATGCACTGCTTGCTGCAACACATCCAGCGTAGGGGGGCAGTCCAAAATGATGTACTTGAATGCCTGCCGCGCAATTGCCAATTTGCGCTCCAGCAGCATAACGAGTTGATCATCATCATCTTCGGACTTGTCACCATTCAGTAGTTTTGAAACCATATTGGCGGCCGCCTGCGAGATGATGCGCGTCTTGGCCTGCGCCAACGCATCACTAGCCGGAAGCACAAAGAGGTTGGGACGTGCTGGCCCGCCAGCACCCTCGCGTGTCGCGGGCATCACGTTGGCACGCAGTTCTGCCACGCCACCGCTGCCAAGCAATACCTTGCTGAGGCAACGGCCGTTCGGATCCAAACCCAACCCTCGCGCCGCATCACCTTGCGGGTCAAGGTCAACCAATAGCACGTTCCCGCCACCATTCTCATGGCAGCGCCGCGCCAAACCCGCCGCAAGGGTAACGGCCGTCGTCGTTTTTCCCACGCCACCCTTGCGATTTTCTACAGTAAACACCATTGCTGTCATCGTTTACCCTCCGATATATCACATGGAATACAACAGTATCCCATGTGATATATGATTGCTAGAATGGTATCACATGATATACCCAATTGCAAGAAATTAACGAGAAAGCCATAGGGGGAAGATGGTGCGCAAACGGCTGTCCGCTCAGTACAGGCCAAATTTGGCGGCAATCAGCCGATGAGCAATAACGGCCGTGCCGCATTCTCGGCAGGGTGGGGGGGGGAGGATAAAAAAGACCGCCCCTATTCTGGCTAGGCTCTCATTGAGCATCACGGCTTGAAGCCGACTTTCGCCAAAACAGGAACGGCCGTTGCCCATGCCACCTACATCAATAAGCTGCGCGGGGCGCAGCCCTTCGGCAGTCACAGACCAATTAGATTGTACCTGTTTCCAAAACGGAAACAACTGGCGGGGCGTTCGCGTAACACGTACACTCCGCCACCTCGCCATTTAAATCATGGTCGAATCATGTAATTCTTATGGATGCTTCCCTCGTCCGGCTCGCCGCGCCGGTGCTCCGGTATCCACACCATGCCAGAGTAGCGGCCAAACAACGGCCGTTCCGGGGAGTAGTAACGAAAGTGGCCGCGCACAATATGCTCACGTTTGCTTTGGGCCACAATCGGCTTTGCTACGTCACTCATACTCTGCGCTGCTGGCGACGGCTGCACCGTCAGCCAATAATAGTTGGCAAGCGGACGGCCGTACTTGCGTTCGTGCTGCCGTCGCACCTGGCGGCTGTGCGTGACCTGCTTGACGACAGTGCGCTGGTGCAGCACACTCAACGCTTTCAAGATGAACGGAAGGAACGACACATAAGAGCGCATTTTGTCGGCGGTGAGTGGTGAGCGATCATGAACGGCCGTGCTCACTGCGTCCAAATCGTCCATGATGTGCCCACCGTCATCCAGATGCAGCAGGATACGGCCGTTGACCGTATGCAAGCCAACGATGGCGGAGCCGGAAACAGGCTGATACCAGATGAATGGTTGGATGACGTACATCCAATGGTAGCCGTCACTGTCTCCACCATCATGTGCCTCAATGATTGCGCCGCGCTGGATGACCTGGTTGCCCTTACCGCCTGCATCAGCCAGGTCAACGGCCGTTTCTGCCTCAACGAAAAACCGGATGAACGGCGGGGCCACTACACCATAAGCGGAAGCCGGGGGCGAGTAACCCCAGGTGTCGCCGGGGAGTTGGTCAATCTGCGCCGCCACCTCGTCGGCTGCGATGACAGGAATATCGCCAAGCAAGTCAGGAGACTCAATGCGGATACGGTCAGCCAGCCTCATTTGTCATCATCCATGTCAACGCGCTTGCCACGCCTGCCAATCATCTTCCCAAAAACAAATGGCGCAAAACGCCCCAGGCCAATGCCCGTAAACTCCGACAGATTCCATATCCCACGCCAAAACCACCGAAAGTTCAACATGATTTCTCTCCTTATCCTACCTAAATCAGACCGAGTTGTGGCGTCGCCACAAGCCCGGCGCGCTGAAAGTATTTTGGTCGCCAATTCTCTGGTGTAACGCCGACATAACCAACGAACCTCCAGAAGTCTTTTTGTTCCGGGCCAGGCTTGACTTCCTCGAAGTCGTACAAAGCGCGGGGATAAATCAAGTCATCAGATTTGACTTCCACATAGAATGGACGGTCTTCTAGTAACTCGTGCATACTCTCCACCTTGCGCAGGCGGTGTCCAAATACGCCGTCTTCCGTCTCCATAAAGACATCAATCGCCTGCTCATCGGCGGCTTCGGCATCTACCCACACCTTGTCCAGCGTGTACGTCGGCCAGTAATTTCCAGACGACTGCACCATGCGAAGATAGTTGTAAACTGCCGCTTCAATAACGCGAGTGAAATTGCCATGATCTGTGAGGCTTAATAGCTCTTCAATGTTCTTGTCCAAATCATCGCTGATATTAATTGTTGTCTTTCTCATGATATTTCCTTTGCTTGTCTGCCACTCTGACCGAGTGGCAGACAAATGATTAGTCAATCACGTCGTGTTCGTATCGACAGGCCTGGAGCAAGCAGTTGTGCTCAAGACACCACGGCCGCTCGTCAATTTTTGTTTTACCGAATGGGAAATCTTTATATTCGTGATTTCCGATATGGATGGACTTTGGTGTATCTGCGGTTGCCTGAATTACGTTTCCATTAATATTGATAACAACATACCGATCATTGATAATCTTCATGATATTTATTCCACCCACTGGGCAACTGCGCTTAGGTCAATACCAGCGCTTGGAGCGTCCCAAACATCGTAATCACCATAGGCATGTCTGCCCGATCCCCCGGTGTTTACGATTACAACAGGAACACTAGCACGACCAACGCGCTTGCTAGAAACCGTGATGCCAAGCTCATCGAAAATTTGCTGCGCATGCCTGTGCCCATTCACCTTTACGGTGATGTTTAGCGCATCTAATACCATTTGCTGTGCCTTTCCGACTGGGTATTGACGATCATGTTGATGCTTATCGGTTATGTGCTCTGCAATTTGTTGTGCTGTTTTCATTTCACTCTCCTATAGTTTCTCGTTACTGATATATACAGTATATACGGTATATATCATATTGTCAAGAGTTGTTTTAGTTTCGTAGAAAAACTCATAAAAAAGGCCGTCACTTGAGTGACGGCCTTTTTCTGCTACTCAACAATGCCAACATGTGGG
>CALKWL010000351.1 GCA_938004235.1 uncultured Gammaproteobacteria bacterium | reverse complement strand
CAATCGTGCTTTGTCCTCCACACCTTGTACCCAAATGGATCCGCGAAATCGAGGAAGTGATCCCAGGAGCATATGCACGAGAAATCCGTCGCATCGGTCGGAATAGTGACGAAGTTTATGATGTGAACGATGTCCGTGAATTCCTGGATCAATATAAAGCAGCCTGTGATACTGCTCAAAAGAAAGGAGGTTCAAAGCCCAAATGGGTGGCAGTGGTAGCACACACCTCTGCCAAGTTTGGGGCAGGATGGCAGCCGGCGGTTATCAACAGGAAAGCAAGAGACCCACTGACTGGAAAGATTGTGGATGCCTGTGCTTGTCCTGGTTGTGGTAAGGTCGTGATGGTCGAAAAGGACGGATTTGTGGTTCCGATGACCGATGCCTCTGAATTGGCAGAAAAACGCCAATTCTGTCACAATCGAATCCCTGGCTGGGAGTTGGATGCAGACGGGAGGACGAAACTTGATGCCAACGGTGACTCGGTATGGGGCACGCGCCCATGTGGGACACCTCTGTTTGAGTTCAACGGGGCGAGGCGACATAGCATTTCGGAGTACATTACCAAACATGCTAAGGGCGCTTTCAAGCTTCTGATAGCCGATGAGGTCCATCAGTGTGCGCCGTGAAAGCGGCACAACTTGACGCGAGTTGAAATACTCGCTACCGGTTTCCCTAAAACCGGTAAAGACATGGTAGCAGGCGTTTGGTCTGAGCAGACCAGGGGTCTGAAGCCTACCGGGAAAGTACCTGTGAGGGTGAACTACGCGCCCAAAAGGCAGGGCTATCTTCAAAACCTTCCTATGATCAGGGAGTACAAATGCATGCAAGCGTCGTGAGCTTCGACACCCCAACAAGCGTAGTTGGGGGTGATGGGACCAGCGGGAGGGCTATTGGTTGCCGACCCGTCAGCGCCTTGAGCGCTGGCCGAATGCTACAAGGGTATAAGCATTCGGATGACCCCGGCGTAAAGTGCAGATCTAAGGGAAGGGTGCAAAGACAAGTTGTGTTGAACACGGGAACCTTACCAGTCTCACCCAGCAATGGGTTGGACAGCTGTCGTTGATGTGGACTGGAAGGGGCGGAGCTGCCGTAGTAGTCGTCCGGAGAAATGACAGGGACAAAAGCCCTGTACTTCGACCGGATCAAGGAAGACGGGAAAGCCGTCTGCAGGGCGAAGGGCAGCAGTCACAGGTAACACGTACTTTTAGTAGGCCTCCAAATCCGAAAGGAAAGGAGGTGGTCGCCATATACACGACACCAGAGATGCAGGCAGAAGCACCGCAAGATCGTATGCAAAGCCTGAACCGATGGATCAAGCGAACACAGGAAGTGTTAGCACATCGGAGCCTTCAGGGACGCAAGTTCCACCGTCTCTATAACCTGATGCGCACAAAACGTCTGATTGAAGTTTCGTTAGACAAAGTGCTGCGAAATGATGGGGCCAGGACGGCCGGTGTCGATGGGGTGTCAAAGGCAGACCTGAAAACGGAGGAAACCCGAAAGCAACTGACGGAAGAAATTTATCGTGAAGTGAAAGGGATGACCTACCAACCTAAACCAGTCAGAAGGGTATATATCCCAAAAGCCAATGGCGATAAGAGACCGCTGGGAATACCGACCATCAAGGATCGGGTTGTCCAGGAAATGCTGCGAGCCATTCTTGAACCGATCTATGAAGCCAAATTCTATAACCACAGTTATGGGTTTCGACCATTCCGGTCAACACACCATGCTGCAATGCGGCTGAAAGATCTTATCGGGAAACGTGGTTACAACATAGCCATTGAAGGAGATATACGGAAGTGTTTCGACCGAATTCATCACCAAAAGTTACTCAAGATTCTACGACGGACGATCCGGGATGAACGCATCCTACGTCTGGTCAAGGATTTATTGAAAGCTGGGGTGATGGAAGATGGAGCGTGGCATATGACGGATGAAGGCACACCACAGGGCGGGATTGTCTCGCCCTTGTTAGCCAACATTTACTTGAATGAGCTGGATCAATTCATAGCGGAGAAGTGGGCAAACCTGAGTGAAGTGGAAAGGAATAGGCGAAAACGCCATCGAGAAGCACTGCCTTGTTTTATTGTGCGGTACGCTGATGATTTTGTTGTCATGATCACAGGCACACAAGAACAGGCAGAAAAGCTCAAAATGGAAATAACCGACTTTCTCAACACAGAACTCCACCTGGAATTGTCAGAGGAAAAGACACTGGTAACAGTAGTGGAAAAGGGGTTTGATTTCCTCGGTTTCACTATTCGCAAATATCAGCGAGTGACTCTGATCACACCATCCAGGAAAGCGATGGAGAAATTTCGTCAAAAGGTGAGACAAAAAGTTTGGGACGGTTTCAGTAATGACGACGCAACGGGTATCGAATACCTCAACCGGTTTTTGATAGGTTGGGGGATGTACTACCGTCGGGTAAGTAGTACCAGGGATTTTAGAGATGGGGACTCTTACGTATGGTGGCGAGTTTTCCGAACCACTCATCGCTTGAGGAACCCAAAACTACATCCTGGGCAGCACTATAAAGCACATTACATACCCTACAGGTACGATATCCGGACAAAGAACAGGTGGCGAAAAGGTCGAAACTATGGCGCATGGGCAGATGAAGCCCACACCAAAGCCTACATCGTAGTACGACTGACTTTCATACCGATTCGTTACGCTCGTTTTTATAGCCAACTCAACCCGTTCGTTCGAGAGGACAGAGAACTTCTGGAGAAAAGGGAAACCTTGGAACAACCTCCAGGTGAACTCGTCGAACCCAAATACAACCCTGAATATGGGGTGGAATGGGGAACTCTACGCCGGGCGGCGTTCGAAATAGCTGGTCAGCGTTGTCAATGTTGTGGTAAGACCTTGAAACTTGAACAAACTCATGTTCATCACCAAGCAAGACGCAAAGGGTACAAACACCGTAGAAGGGCAAATCTGCTAGAAAACCTCATCGCGCTGTGTCCAGCCTGTCATGCAAAGGTTGAAAGACAAACAGCAATCTGAGGGCCTACTACAAGTGTGATTCTGTGATGGAGAGCCGGATGCGTCGAAAGGCGCATGTCCGGTTCGGAGAGGGGGGTGGGGAAACGTGCTCATTGAAAAGTGAGTAACGCGCCCTGCCCCTACTCTACTCAAATCCAAGTCATCAGATCGAGGTGTCGCGTTCCATCAACTGGTAACAGCGGTGAAGTGGACGCTAACGCTCACCGGGACATTCTTTGGCGGCAAAAGCACCTCAATTTTCTGGTTGCTGCATCGCCTGAACCACGGTGTCCGTCGTGATTTTGCTTTCCATGATGAGAAACGCTGGGCGCGGTTGTATGGAGTGCTTGAAACTACCCGAAGACGGAGGCGTAATGAAGACGCCGATGAAGATGGCGTGTACACCGGTAACCGGCGCTACCGTAATCAGGCGAAAGAACAGCCGGGTGTCAGCCCGGCCATCGTGAGCCGGTTATTAGATACCACCATATTCCTGAGCCTGAAAGATCTGAACCTAGCTCTACCATCGTATAAGGAAGAAGTGGTTGCTCTGGATATGCTCGATGACCAGGGACAGCAGTATCACAGCATGGACAGCAGTTTGAAACAACTGGCTATCCAATCCAGTCGCTACCTATCTACCTGGCTTCAATGGACTCTAGCCCGACCGAATTCTGCTTTTCGGGATGAGGTTGTGGTGGTTGATGCGGTGGATGATGGCGATGGTAAAACCGTGCGGAAAGTACCGTTGATGGAGTTGCCGGCAATCAATCCGAATGGCCATAAATGGCTGCCGAAAGAGAACTGGCTGGCAGATTTCTGTAAGGTTGAAAAGCAGCAAGGGCGAAAAGTGCTGGTCTATGTTCGTCAGACTGGTACGCGCGATATTCAAGATCGGGTGATGATGCCTCTGCAAGCCAATGGACTGAGAGTCTCCATCCTGAGCGGTAATGTTGACCCACGTAAGCGTGAAGAATGGATCGCCAAACGTGTGAATACCATCGATGTTTTGATTTGTAACCCCCGGCTAGTGGAAACAGGTCTCGACCTGGTGCAATTCTCAACCGTGGTGTTCTTCGAGATCGAATATTCGCTCT